>DPBN01000365.1 GCA_003516955.1 Armatimonadota bacterium
CTGCTGGTTGGCGACAGGCATGGATTCGATGCGCAGGATCACGTCGTCCTTGCGGAGGCCAGCCTTGGCGGCCGGACCGTCCGGTGGGAGTTCGGCCACCACCGCTCCGCCGCTGATGCCCTTCTCCTTGAGCTGGTACGGCTTGAGGTTCTCTGGCACCAACCCGAGGTAGCCGCGAACGATCTTGCCCTTCTCGATCAGCGTGTCCGCCACCAGCCGCACGATGTTGCTGGGGATCGCGAAGCCCACCCCGGCGTTGGCGCCCGTTCGGCTGTAGATGGCCGAGTTGATGCCGATCACCTCGCCGTTGATGTTGAGGAGCGGCCCACCCGAGTTGCCTTGGTTCAGCGGGGCGTCGGTCTGGATCAGGTCGGAGTACACGCGGTAGTCGCCGAGCCTCGGGTCGCCGACCTGGCTGGTGCGGGCGAGCGCACTGATGTGCCCGATCGTCACGGAGTTCTCCAACCCGAACGGCGAGCCGATCGCGATGGCGAACTGGCCTGGCCGCACCGAGCGGCTGTCGCCGAAGCGCGCCGCCTTGAGGTCTTTGGCGTCGATCTTGACCAGGGCGATGTCGAGCGTGCGGTCGCCCGTGCGGACGACCTTGCCGGGGAACTCCCGGCCGTCGCTCAACACCACGGTGACCTTGTCGAAGCCGTTGACCACGTGGTCGTTCGTGACGATCCACCCGTCGGATCGGTACACCACGCCGGAGCCGACGCCCGACACCCCGCCGAAGTCGAACATGCCATCCGGCGAGGCCTTGGACTCGGTGCGGATGTGCACGACGCTCGGTTCCAAGTGGGTGACGAGGTCCGCGAACGTCTGGTCCAACTGCCGGAGGGCGTCCAGCCCGTTGGTCGCGACGCCGGCGATCGGAGTGGCGTAGGCGGGCGGCGGGCCGATGCGCAGCGGCTCTATCCGCGGGGGCCTCGTGACCAGGTAGCTGGCCGCCGCGCCCAGCGCCAATCCCGAGACCAGCGTGGCGACGGCGGCGTGACTCGAAAGCGATTTCCAGATGCTCATGGCTCTTGGTTGCTCCTCTTCTTGCCTTCTGGTGGCGATGCGCGGGAGCGCGCACTCTCAACCTGAAGAACGTGCGGGAAAGCCGGCCCGGTTCCTCACGGGTGGGCCTCAGTTGCGGACGAACGCATCCAGCAGCGCGTCGGACACGCCCTTGGGCACGTCGCCGACCAGCGTGAGGCGCACTCCTTCGGCCTCGCGGAAGAACGGCATCTCGTAGGGCCAGCCCTTGCGGCCCGGCACCGGACGCCACTGGTAGACGGTCACCGTGGTCAGGCCGTCCACCAGTCGGGTGGCGACGAAGCGGCGGTCCTTCGGGCCCACCAGCTGCAGCTCCTTGACGATGAACCCGAAGGGAAGCTCCTTGGGCACGATCGGGATGAAGCCCGCGTCCCGCCGGGCGTCCGAAGGCCTCGCCAGACGCTTGGGTGAGTCCATGCGCACGGTCTGCACGTCCGCAGGCAGCTCGCGGAGGGACTTGATGTCCAGCCGGGGCGAGAAGTTGACCTCCAACGTGTCGAGCGGAGTCTTGCGGACGCCGTCCGGCTGAACGACGATCAGGCGGAGCAGGTACGCGGTCTCCCGATCGAGGAAGTGGTCGCGGATCGGCATCTCCCTCGACCTGGGGATGGCCACGACCCGCAGAGTACGCCGGCCGGCGACTGGCGGGCCGGGTCGAAGCCGCAGCTCGTAGTTCTGGCATGCCAGGGCCACTTGGTAGCTCGGCAGGTCCTGGTGGCGCCTCGGCGAATCCTGCACGAAGATGCGCTTGGCCATCGGGAGATAGCTCCACCAAGTTTGGCCGTCGTCGACGGTCACCGACCCGGCGGCCATCGGCGGCTCGAGGACCGTATGCCGCGTCAAGCCCTGGCGCGACTGCTCGATGCGGACCTTGGCCTCGACCTCCCTGGGGCCGAAGCGAGTGAGGACCACGGCCGAAACGTCGATCGCCCGCGCCGAGGACAGGGACCGGAGAAGCCACTCCTTGGCCTCCAATCCGTCGGGAGCGGGCCTGCCGTGCCAGCCTTGGAAGCCCGCCGACAGGGCGGCCAGGCACGCCGAGGACAGGAGGGCGAGGCGCCTACCGGCGACCATAGCCCGCCGCCAGAACCACGGGACCCGGGCCGAACGGGTCGGAAGCGGCCACATACGCCTGATCGCGATCCACTTCGAAGCTCGCCGGAACCGGAGGCAAGGTTTTGGAGGCCACGGCCGGTTCGTCCGCGCGGAGGTTCAGCAGAGCCAGCGTCGCGCAGGCCGCGACGGCCGCTGCGGCCGCCGGAAGCCACAGCCGGATCGGCCGGGAGGCCTCCTTCTCCCTCCGCACCGCGGCGAGGAGTCTCTCCTCCAAGCCCTCGGGGGGCTCGACGTCCGGCAGCTGGCCCATGGCGAGCTTCAGACCGCGGAGCGCGCGCCACTCCTGTGCGCATCGGGGGCAACGGAGAAGGTGCTCCCGAACCAAGAGAGCCTCGCGCCCCGGGAGTTCGCCGTCCACAAGGGCGGACAGTTTCGCCTGCGCGTTCCTACAGTTCATCGACCATCCTCGCCACGAAATCCGGGAACTTCTCCAACAAGTATCGGCGCAGCTGCTTGCGTCCGCGATGGATGCGCGAGCGCACGGTGCCAACCGAGGTGCCCATCGTTTGGGCGATCTCCTCGTACTCCATGCCCTCGATGTCCGCCAGGACCACGGCCGTGCGGAACTCCGGGCGGACCGCCGCCAGACCCTCCTGGAGCGGGTCGCTGACCGACTCCTCCACCATGGCTCGGTCTGGCAGGGAGTTCCAGTCGGCGACCTCCGGGACGTGCCCTCCGGCCTCCGAGGGCTGGTCGAGGCTCGTCGTGCGGAGCCTCCCCCGGCGGCGGATGCGGTCCACGTTCGCGTTGCAGAGGATCTTGGCGAGCCACTTGCCGAACGGAAGCTCGGGGTCGTACTGGTGGAAGAAGCGGTAGGCGCGGATCGCCGCGTCCTGAAGCAGGTCCTCGGCGTCCGCGGCGTTGCCGGTTAGGCGATAGGCCAAGGCGTACGCCTGGCGGTACGACTCCTTCAGGAGCCGTTCGAAGTGCTCCCTGTCCAGCGCTCTGGCCACATTTCCGTCCCGCGCGATCGCAAACGCCATCCGACCGTGTCCTCTCCAGCTAGGTACGCCCCACGGATCACCCCGAGTTCCCGTCCGCGCCCAGGCGCGCCGTTGGGCTGCGCCGGCGAAGCACCAGCGCCATCAGGGTGTCGAAGGCCAGTCCCGCCTGCACGTTGCCCAGCACCCTCCTGTGGGCTTCGGCCAACGCCTCCACGGTCTGCGGGTCGAATTCCTCCAGTCTGCGGGACGCCTCCGCCACCATGCGCAACACCTCCGCACGGGCCTGCCGCGGGTTGAGCCCTTCGGCCTTCTGAAGCCTCTCCGCGAAGTCCTGCAGCTCGTCCGAGGCGACCAGGGCTTCGGAGGGGTCGCGCGAGGGGAGGCGGCCCACCCATTCCGCGAGCTGGGCGAACAGCTCCTCGTTGGATGCCCTCCTCTCCGGCTGGGCGAAAGGACCGAAGAGTGCGTCGACGGCATCGCCGGCGGGTCTTCGGGCTTCGCAGGCGACGCCCACGCACCGGCTCACGACGGTGGGGAGCACCCAGCCGATCTCGCGCGTGGTGAGGATGAGGCGCTGGCTGGGCTGAGGCTCCTCGAGCACCTTCAGCAGCGCGTTGGCCGCGTCGGGCGTCATGCGCTCGGCCTGTTCGATCACAGCGACCTTGCACGGGGACACGAGCGGGCTGAGCCGAAAGAAGTCGCGCAGCGAAACGGGGTACGCCTCGTCCGGCGGGGCGGTCGGGCAGATGGCCGCCAGACGGATGAGCCCGCCGGCGCCCTTCGGCTCGAGCATTAGGAAGTCCGGGTTGCCTCCGGAGGCCAGCGTGCGGCAGGCTGGGCACGAGCCGCAGGGCCGCTCGGTGCCGGTGCAGAGCCAAGCCCCGGCGAGCCAGCGGGCCAGAGTGGTCTTGCCGGTGGCCGGTCCGCCGTAGATCAGCACCGACTGCGCGGTGGATCGTCCGGACGCCAAGGCGCGCAC
>DPBN01000028.1 GCA_003516955.1 Armatimonadota bacterium
GTGGTCACCGACGCGACCTACCGCGCCTGCTTCACGAACGAGGGCTCCGCGAGCGGCGGGAACCTCCTGATGAAGAACGTGATGGGTCTGTGGCTGATCCAGAGGCTCCGCGCCGGGCTGTCGGACCCGAAGCCGAGCTACGCGGAGCTGACCGAGGCCGCCTCGCGCGCGGCGCCGTTCCAAGCCCTCGTCGATCCGGACCGCCCGGCGTTCCTCAACCCGCCCGACCTGTCCGAAGCCGCGCGGGCGGAGTGCGAGGCCACCGGCCAGCGATGGCCGACGGATGTGGCGGGGCAGGTGCGCTGCCTGCTGGAGTCCCTCGCCTTCAAGTACCGGTGGATCGCCGACCGGCTGGAGGAGGTGGGCGTCGGCAGGCCGTCGCTGCTCCACGTGATCGGGGGAGGGTCTCAGAACGCCCTGCTGTGCCAGATGACGGCGGACGCCGTGGGCGTGCCCGTCGTGGCGGGGCCCGCGGAGGCCACCGCGGCGGGGAACCTGCTGGTCCAGGCGCTGGCTCTCGGCAAACTGGGGAGCTTCGAGGAGATCCGCTCCGTGATGCGGTCGTCGTTCGACCTGAGGAGGTATGAGCCGCGGGACACCGAGGCGTGGGACCGCCACTGGTGCCGGTTCGAGGAGATCGTGGGAAGGGAGTGAGCCATGGCGCAGGGTTTTGAGTTCGCGAAGGAAAGGTACGCCGAGTGGGGCGTGGACGTCGAGGCGGCGCTGCGGCGCCTCGAGGGCGTCCGGGTGTCGATGCACTGCTGGCAGGGCGACGACGTCGGAGGCTTCGAGAACCCGGAGGCCGGGCTGGGCGGCGGCCTCGCGGTGACGGGCAACGCTCCAGGCAAGGCGCGAACCATCGACGAGCTTCGGGCGGACCTGGAGACGGCTTTCTCGCTGATTCCCGGGCGGCACCGTCTGAACCTGCATGCGATCTACGGCGACTTCGGCCCGCGGCCGGTTCCGCGCGATGAGATCGGGCCCGAGCACTTCCGGTCGTGGGTCGAATGGTGCCGGGAGCGAGGGCTAGGGCTTGACTTCAACGCGACGCTGTTCTCGCACCCGCTTGCGCAGGACGGCTACACGCTCTCGCATCCGGATCCGCAGGTCCGGAAGTTCTGGATCGGGCACGTGCGGCGCTGCCGGGAGATCGCCTCGGGCTTCGCCCGCGAGCTCCAGGGCGGCAGTGTGCACAACCTGTGGATCCCTGACGGAGCCAAGGACGACACGGTGGAGCGCCTGCCGTTCCGCGAGCGGCTGAAGGAGAGCTTGGACGCCATCTACGATGGGCGCCTCGACGGTCTGACCGACGCGGTGGAAAGCAAGCTTTTCGGCATCGGCAGCGAAGCGTTCGTCGTCGGTTCGCACGAGTTCTACCTGGCCTATGCGATGCGCAAGGGCCTTGTCCTGTGCCTGGACATGGGTCACTTCCACCCGACCGAGAGCGTCGCGGACAAGGTGTCCGCGCTGGCGCCCTTCCTGCCAGGTCTGCTGTTCCACGTGAGCCGGGGCGTGCGGTGGGACAGCGATCACGTGGTGACCGCAACGGACGAGGTGCGGCTGCTGGCGCGGGAGATCGTACGCGCCGGACTGCTGGATCGGTGCCACCTCGCACTGGACTACTTCGACGCTTCGATCAACCGCGTGGGCGCTTGGGTCATCGGCATGCGGTCCTTCCTCAGGACGCTGCTGGAGGCCCTTCTGGAGCCGCTGGATCGGCTTCGGCAGGCGGAGGGCTTTGAGAGGCTGGCCCTGCAGGAGGAGGCCAAGGCGCTGCCGATCGGCCCGGTTTGGGACGAGTACTGCGAGCGGCAAGGCGTGCCGCCGGGCGGTCGCTGGACGGCCAAGGTTCGGGAGTACGAGGCTCGCGTCCTGCTCCGGCGGGGCTGAGGCCTCCGCTGGGCAGGAAGACTTGACAACCGATGCCCGCAGGCCCCATAATCCTTGCTTGCGTGGACTCCCAGTCCGCGAAGCGTCCAGTTGAAGGAGGCTAGCTCGTCCGGAGAGACCGCAGAGGGCACAGAGATTCGAGTCTTCAGACGGTGCGAGGCGAGCGGCCCTTCCGAAAGGACGGGCCTTCGTCGTGATGGGAAGCTCCAGGCGGCAAGAAAACGCCGAGGAAACGAGAAACAAGAGGAACGAATGCCGACGGTCAACCAGCTCGTACGCAAGGGACGGAACAAGCCGACCTACAAGTCGAAGTCGCCCGCGCTTAAGAACAACCCTCAGAAGCGCGGCGTGTGCACCGTCGTCCGAACGGTGACGCCGAAGAAGCCGAACTCGGCGCTCCGCAAGGTCGCCCGTGTGCGTCTCACGAACGGCATCGAGGTCACCGCGTACATCCCCGGCATCGGCCACAACCTTCAGGAGCACTCCGTGGTGCTCGTCCGCGGAGGACGCGTGAAGGACCTCCCGGGCGTCCGGTACCACATCATCCGGGGCGCGGAGCAGGCCGCCGGCACGAACAACCGCATGCAGGGTCGCAGCAAGTACGGAACGAAGCGCCCGAAGGCCGCCAAGAAGTAGGAGAGGAGAAGAGATGCCGAGGAAAGGTCCAGCCCCCAAGCGACAGATTCTGCCTGATCCGGTCTACGGCAGCGAGCTCGTGCAGCGCTTCATCAACCGCATGATGATCGACGGCAAGAAGGTCGTCGCCGAGAAGATCTTCTACCAGGCGATGGCGGCCTGCGAGCAGAAAGCGGGCGTGCCCGCGATCGAGGTGTTCGAGAAGGCTCTGCAGAACGTGATGCCGCAGGTCGAGGTTCGGCCGCGCCGCGTCGGAGGCCAGACCTACCAGGTTCCGATGGAGGTCCGGCCGGAGCGCCGGCGAACCCTCGCGCTGCGTTGGCTGATCAACGAAGCCCGCAACCGCAAGGACGGCAAGTCGATGGTGGAGAAACTCACCGCCGAGCTGATGGACGCCTACAACAACACCGGCCGCGCCGTGAAGAAGAAGGAAGACACGCACCGCATGGCCGACGCGAACAAGGCGTTCGCACATTACCGATTTTAAGCCTCTGCGCTACCACGTTCCTCCCGGGCCAGCCGTCCGCACGACCCAGCGGGCGGCTGGGTTCGTTAAGGGTTCGTTCGGTGCGGCCCAGACGATCCGCTGGGTCCTTGCGAAGAAGCCCTGCGGATCGCCATAATTCCAAGTAGAAGGGGAAATCATGAGCCTCTCCAAAGCGACGACGCAGGAGGTTGCCGAGCGGGTTAGCGCTTGATCGGATTCGTCCGTAGA
Source organism: Armatimonadota bacterium (assembly GCA_003516955.1). GTDB lineage: Bacteria > Armatimonadota > Fimbriimonadia > Fimbriimonadales > Fimbriimonadaceae > UBA8783. The sequence goes on from DPBN01000028.1 coordinate 3,242, forward strand.
GACGCCCCTGCTTGCATGACCAGGGGCGTTTCGCTTGTCCGGGGCAACCTGGTTTCCCAGACCGACCAAACCAAGAGCGAACAAAGACCATGGCGCGATCGCACCCCTTGCACCTCGTTCGGAACATCGGCATCGCCGCGCACATCGACGCGGGAAAGACCACCACGACCGAACGCATCTTGTACTACACCGGCCGCACCCACAAGCTGGGCGAGGTGCACGAGGGCACCGCGACGATGGACTGGATGGAGCAGGAGCAGGAGCGCGGCATCACCATCACCTCCGCCGCGACGAGCTGCTTCTGGCGCGGCACGAAGTACGACAAGCCCGAGCACAAGATCAACATCATCGACACGCCTGGGCACGTGGACTTCACCGTCGAGGTCGAGCGCTCGCTGCGCGTCCTGGACGGGTGCGTGGCGGTGTTCTGCGCGGTGGGCGGAGTGCAGCCGCAGTCCGAGACGGTTTGGCGGCAGGCCAACAAGTACGGCGTTCCCAGGATCATCTACATCAACAAGATGGATCGCCTGGGTGCGGACTTCTTCGCCGTGGTGGACCGCATCCGCCAGCGGCTGGGGGCGAACGCCGCGCCGATCCAGATCCCGATCGGGTCCGAGAGCAATTACCAGGGCTATGTGGACCTGATCTCCATGGAGGCGACGATCTACCGGTCCGACGACGGCAAAGAGTACGACGTCCTCGCCGTTCCGGCCGAGCTGCAGGACCTGGCCCAGACGTGGCGCGAGAAGCTGATCGAGGCCATTTCCGAGTACGACGACTCCATCATGGAGCGGTTCCTCGAGGGTGAGGCGATCTCCGAGGACGACATCCGCAAGGCCCTGCGGGCGGGAACCATCGCCAACAAGATCACGCCCGTCCTGAGCGGCTCGTCGTTCAAGAACAAGGGCGTGCAGGCGATGCTCGACGCGATCGTCGACTACCTGCCGTCTCCGATCGACATCGGCCCCGTGAAGGGTGTGAACCCGGCGGACGAGTCCCCCGCGGAGCGCCAGCCGTCCGACGACGAAGCCTTCTGCGCACTCGCGTTCAAGATCATGAGCGACAAGTACGTCGGGCGCCTGACGTACATGCGCATCTACAGCGGGCAGCTCTCCAAGGGAAGCCCCGTGCTTCTCGTCTATCGCGACCCGCAGACGAACGAGTTCCGAACCCGCAAAGAGCGCGTGGGCCGCATCCTGCAGATGCACGCCAACAGCCGCGAGGATTTGGACGTCGCCTATGCCGGCGACATCGTGGGCGTGATCGGCCTCAACGACGTCAACACCGGCACGACGGTGTGCGACGAGAGCGCGCCGATCGCCCTGGAGAGCATCCGCTTCCCGGAGCCCGTCATCCAGATCGCGATCGAGCCGAAGAGCAAGGCAGACCAAGAGAAGCTTGGGCAGAGCCTGCAGCGACTCGCGCAGGAGGACCCGACGTTCCGGGTCTACACCGACCCGGAGAGCGGCCAGACGATCATCGCCGGAATGGGCGAGCTGCACCTAGAGATCATCGTCGACCGCCTGAAGAGGGAGTTCGGCGTGCAGGCCAACCAGGGCCGGCCGATGGTGGCCTATCGCGAAACGGTCCGCGTCAAGTCCAAGGCGGAGGGCCGGTTCGTCAGGCAGACCGGCGGATCGGGCCAGTACGGCCACTGCTGGATCGAGCTGGAGCCGCTTCCCCCCGGCTCGGGCTTCCAGTTCGAGAACAAGGTGGTCGGCGGCGCCATCCCCAAGGGGTTCATCCCGGCGATCGAGAAGGGCGTCCGCGAGGCCCTCGACTCGGGCGTGCTGGCGGGATACCCGGTGGTGGACGTCAAGGTCTCGGTCGTCGACGGCAGCTACCACGAGGT
>DPBN01000383.1 GCA_003516955.1 Armatimonadota bacterium
CGCCGCCGTCGATGCGCTGGGTGGCCAGCTCCACGGGCCCCACGGCCACGGTGGACGCCGAGGCCCCCTTCAGGGACTGGGCGCGGAGCCGCTCCACCCTTCGGCGCTCTTCGCGCAGGGCCTCGAGCGTCTTCTCGACGGCCTGCACCAGTTCGCCCGCGGGGGCCTTCAGCAGCGCCGCCGCCTGCTGGATGGCGCGCTGTTGGGCCAGCACCCAGTCGTAGGCCCTCTCGCCGGTGACGGCCTCGATCCGCCGCACGCCGCTGGCCGCCGAGCCTTCCGACACGATCTTGATCAGTCCGATCTCGCCGGTTCGGCCGACGTGGCAGCCGCCGCACAGCTCCCGGCTGAACCCCTCCACCTCGACCATCCGCACGCGGTCGCCGTATTTCTCGCCGAACAGCGCCATGGCGCCCTTGGCACGGGCCTCCGCGATGGGCAGGTCCTCGAAGACGTTCACCGGCCGGTCCTCCCAGACTTGGCGGTTGGCGAGGCGCTCGACGGCCTCCAGCTCCTCGGGGGTGAGCGCCTGCCCGTGGGTGAAGTCGAAGCGGAGGTAGTCCGGGTGCACGAGCGAGCCGGCCTGGGCGACGTGCGTGCCCAGCACCGACCTCAGCGCCGCATGCAGCAGGTGCGTGGCGGTGTGGTTGCGCGTGATCGCCTTGCGACGATCGGCAGGCACGGCCGCGAACACCTCCCGCCCGACCAGCGCGTCGCGCAGCATCGCGGCGGCCTCCTCCTCGGGGAGGCCCTTGGGGTCGGGGCCGTCCTCGACCTCGACGTCGTGCCAGACCGTGCCGTCCACCTTCCAGGTGCGGAGGACGGAGAGCCGCAGGCCCTCGGCGGAGATCGTGCCGACGTCCGCCACCTGGCCCCCGCTCTCGGCGTAGAACGGCGTCTCCTCCAGGGCGACCCTCAGGCGGCCCGTCGCGGCGCCATCCTCGCCCAAGTCCACCTCGGCGCGCACGACCCGCGACCGGTGCTCCAACGTCCGATAGCCCACGAAGCGAGTCTGGGAGGGCGCTCCGTCCAGAGCCACCGCCAGCTTGCGGGCCGTCCCCTCGGCGTAGACGGCCTCCATGCCGTCGGAGGATCGGGAGCGCCGCTGGGCCTCGGCCATCGCCGCCTCGAAGCCGGCCGTATCGACCGAAACGCCGGCCTCGGCGCAGATCTCGCGCGTGACCTCCAAGGGGAACCCGTAGGTGTCGTACAGGCGGAAGGCCGTGTCTCCGTCCAGGGTTCCGCCCGCGGGGAGGTCGCGCAGGTGCTCGGCCAGCATCTGGGTGCCCTGGGAGAGGGTTCGGCGGAACAGCCTCTCCTCGCTCTGGAGCGTCCTCACGATGGTCTCGCGACGGTCGGCGATCTCGGGGTAGGCGTCGGCCATCGCCTCGGCGACGCCCTCGTACACCAGGTGGAAGAACGGCTCGGAGAAGCCGAGCGCCCTCTGGCCCTTGAGCACCGCCCGGCGGATCAGCCTCCGCAGCACATAGCCGCGCCCGGAGTTGCCCGGGAGGATGCCGTCGGCGATGCAGAACACGGCGGTGCGGATGTGGTCGGCGATGATGCGCGCCGCGGTGTCCTCGGGCCCGTCGCCGCCCGCGTAGCGGTAGCGGCCGGCCGCCGCATCTTCCAGCCTTCGGAAGATCGGTTGGAACACGTCCGTCGCGTACACGCTGGAGTGCCCCGCGAGCACGGCTGCGGTGCGCTCGAGTCCCATGCCCGTATCGACGCTTCGGAACGGGAGGGGGTCCATGCCCTCCTTCTCGTAGCCGTCGGCGGGGCGTTCGGGGTTGCGCGGCCGTCCGCGCCACTCGAACTGGATGAACACGTCGTTCCAGATCTCGAGCCAGCGGCCGGCCTTCTCGTCGCGCAGGTAATCCTCGCGGGAGTACGGCCCCTCGGGGGGATCTCCCGCGCCGGCGACCCAGTAGAACATCTCGGTGTTCGGGCCGCACGGTCCGGGAGGTCCCGAGCTGAACGCCCCCGCGGGCCAGTAGTTGGTTTCCTCGCCCAGGCGGAACACGCGGGTGCCGGGGTCGATGCCGACCGAGCGGAGGTGGCCCGACCAGAGCGCGAAGGCCTCGTCGTCCTCCTCGAACACGGTGAAGGCGAGCCGGCGCGGGTCCAGGCCGAGCCACTCGGGGGAGGTGAGGAACTCCCAGGAGAGCGCGATCGCCTCCTCCTTGAAGTAGTCGCCGAAGCTGAAGTTGCCCAGCATCTCGAAGAACGTGAGGTGCGAGTGGTCGCCCACGGACTCGATGTCGCCGGTGCGCACGCACTTCTGGGCGGTGGTCAGGCGTCGGCAGGACGGCTCGGCGGCCCCGCGGAAGAACGGCTTGAACTGGACCATCCCGGCGCCGTTGAACAGCAGCGACTCGTCCAGCTTGCCGGTGACGTCGTAGGGGATCAGCGACCCCGAGGGGTAGCGCTGGTGTCCCTTGGACTCGAAGAAGCGCAGGTATTTCTCGCGGAGCTCGCGCGCGGTCATGCCGATAGGGGAGGGTACCCGCTCGCCGAATCGCGGAATTCGGACGGCACGTTCTCCAGCGAACGAAACGTTGGGCTATAATCCAGCCAGCCCCCGAGGGAGGAGTCCGTTGGCTGGAGTCTCATTTCGCAACGTCACGAAGGTTTTTGGCAAAGACGTCAAGGCCGTCAACAACCTGACGCTCGACATCCGCGACCAGGAGTTCATGGTGCTCGTCGGGCCGTCCGGCTGCGGCAAGACCACGGCCCTGCGCATGGTCGCGGGCCTCGAGGAGGCCACCGAGGGGGATATCCTCATCGGCGACGTTCGCGTGAACGACGTGCCGCCGAAGGACCGCGACATCGCGATGGTCTTCCAGAACTACGCGCTGTACCCGCACATGAACGTGTACGACAACATCGCGTTCGGCCTGCGGCTGCGCGAGCTGAAGGGCTTCGTGTGGCAGCTCACCCACTGGAACGAGGCCCGCGAGATCAAGAAGGACATCGACCGGCGCGTTCGCGAGACCGCCGCGATGCTGGGCATCGAGGGCTACCTGAACCGTCGGCCGAAGGAGCTGTCGGGCGGGCAGCGCCAGCGCGTGGCCCTTGGGCGGGCGATCGTCCGCAAGCCCAAGGTCTTTCTGATGGACGAGCCGCTCTCGAACCTGGACGCCAAGCTCCGCGTGCAGACGCGCGCCGAGCTGATCCGGCTGCACCGCTCGCTGGGCATCACCACCATCTACGTGACCCACGACCAGGTCGAGGCCATGACGATGGGCCAGCGGATCGCCATCATGCGCGACGGCGTGCTCCAGCAGTGCGACAAGCCCGAGGTGGTGTATCAGAAGCCGGCCAACCGGTTCGTCGCGGGGTTCATCGGCTCGCCGCCCATGAACTTCCTGGAGGCCAAGCTGGTTGAGGAAGGCGGTCAGGTGTGGGTCGACGCCGGCGAGTTCCGGTTCCCGGTGGTCGGAAACGGCGCCGCGAAGGACGCCGTCGGCAAGGACGTGCTGATGGGCATCCGGCCGGAGTCGATCTTCGACGCGAGCCTGGAGAGCCACGTGAAGCCGACCGACTTCAACACCTTCGTCGCGAAGGTGGACGTGCTGGAGCCTCTGGGGCACGAGTACGTGGCGTACCTGAAGTGCGGCAAGCACAACCTGCTGGCTTCGATCGAGACTGGCACCAAGATCGCGATCGACCAGGAGGCGCGCTTCGTCGTGAACCTGGAGCAGATCCACATCTTCGACAAGGAGACCGAGGTCGCGATCCGCTGAGCCGCCTCTTCCCGCAAACCGGGCCGTGCAGTAGACTGGCCCGCATGGATCCGGTTCTTTTCGAGGAGAGCGCTCTGAACGCTCTGGATCACGCCAGGCGTCACCTGCTGAAGCACCTGCGCGGCGTCACCGAGGAGCAAATCGACTGGAAGCCGTACCCCGAGTGCAAGTCCATTCGGGAGACGCTGTCGCACCTCGTCGTGGACGATCTCGCCGCCGTCCAGAGCCTGGAGACGGGCCGCGAGCCGGAGTACGGGTCTTTCGAGGCGCCCCGAGGCACCTTCGACGAGTTGCTGGCCCGACTGGAGGAGACGCATCGGGCCGTGCTGGAGGCCGTCGCCCAGGCGTTGCGCAAGTCCGGCTCACGGGGCTCGATCTGCGCCTTCGGAGAGTGGCGGCACCCGTGCGAGGCCGTGTCGATGCTGGCCTCGGAGGACTACTACCACGCCGGCCAGATCGCGTTCATCCGGATGGCGACCCAGCCCGGCTGGGACTACTATTCCTCGGTGTATGGAGACTGAGCGCTTCGCCCGCGTGCGGGCCGTCTTCTTCGATCTGGACGACACGCTCTGCGGGTACTGGGACGCGGCCAAGGCCGGGCTGAGGCGGACGTTCGAGGCGATGCCCCTGCTCGGCCTCAGCACGGAGGAGGCCGTGCTGGAGTGGGCGGCGGCGTTCCGCGAGTTCTGCCCCAGCCTGAAGAGGTCGGAGTGGTACGAGCGGTACCTGATCGACGGCCGAAGCACGCGGGTGGAGCTGATGCGCCGGACCCTGCTGCGGGTCGGCGTCGACGATCCGGCGCGGGCGGAGGCGCTGGCCGACCGCTACGGCGCCGAGCGCCGGGCCGCGCTGCGGCTGTTCCCCGGAACGCGCGAGGTTCTGGAGGATCTGGCGGCCCGATACCCCCTGGGGCTCATCACGAACGGCCCTGCGGACGTTCAGCGCGAGGAGGTGTCCGACCTCGGCCTCGAGCCGCTCTTCCGATGGGTGTTGATCGAGGGCGAGTTGGGTTTCGGCAAGCCCGACCAGCGCGTGTTCCATCTGGCCGAGCAAGCCTCGGGACTCTCCGGCTCCGAGCTCGTCTTCGTCGGCAACAGCTACCGGCACGACGTGCGGCCCGCCCTGGAGGCCGGGTGGCGGACGGTGTGGGTCCGCAGGCCGAGCGACGTGCCGCCCAGCGCCGACCCGTCCGCGGTGCCCGAG
>DPBN01000080.1 GCA_003516955.1 Armatimonadota bacterium
TCCCGATCGCCCAGTGGCCGCCCGAGCCCGCGCACGAACGCCCGCTGCCGCCCGCGCCTTCCCCCGATCCGCGCTCCGCCCAGGCCCTCTCGGAAGGCGACCTGTGGCTCGCCGATGCCGATCCCGCCTTCCGCCCTGCCGCCCGGATCCGCCTCGCCCGTCGGTGGCTCGGCCAGGACGACCGCCGGGCTGCCCGCGACAACCTGATGGACGCGCTGAACTGGAACGCCGAGGACGCGCTGGCCTGGTGGGAGTCCGCCGCGCTGGAGCGCCTCGCGGGCAACCTGGACGACAGGCCTCAGCTCGAGAACGCGCACTTCCTCTGCCCCTGCGACCCCCTGCTGCGAGCGGAGGCGTTCCTCTCCCAGCCCGCGCAGGAGGGGCACGGCCCGAACCCGCTCCTCAAGCCCTTCGCCAACGACCCGGAGAGCGCGGCGGAGGCCGCCGAGAGGCTGATCGAGGCCGAGCAGTGGGAGTCCGCGGCCAAGTTCCTCGACGCCGCGCTGGCCTGGTGCGACCACGGCAGGCTGAGGCTGCTTCTGGCATGGTGCCTGGCCTCGCGCACCCGCATGGCGCCGGAGGCAGCCCGCATCCTGCAGGGCGCGCGCGAGTGGGGCCCGCCCTTCCCCTGGAGGCCCGCCGAACGCCGCGCCCTGGCCGAGCTGCTCGCGTCGTCGAATTTCGTGGGAATCATGCAGACTTGCGTCCCGGAAGCCCTTCTCCGAGAACTTTCTCCGGCCCCTGAGGCGTAGCATTCTCATAGATTCCCGGCCTGAGGCCAAGACGAAGGGAACAAGGCAAGAGAGTAAACGCAGCTTGGGCGCGGAGGATGACCACCAAGGTTCCGCGCCCGCTTTTTTCAGCGTTCTCGAGCTCCGGGACGCCTTCCGGGCGTTGGGTACACTCTCCGATCCATGGCTAGCGTCGATCTGGACGCGATCCGGCACGCGCTCAGGCTGGCTCGCGAAAAGGGATTCCGGGAAGTGGAGCTCGAGGTCGGCGAAACTCGCTTCTCCGCCGGGCTCTCCTCCAAGTCGGCGCGTCCCCAGCCGCCCGCCTCCGCCCCGCAGGACGAGACGGTGACCGTCTGCGCGCCGATCGTGGGGTACCTCCAGAAAGTCCGACCCTCGCTGAAGATCGGCGGCAGGGTCCAGGAGGGCGAAGTGCTGGCCTGCATCACGGCCCTCGGGCTGGACACCGACGTTTCGGCGCCCTGCGACGGGGAGGTGGTCTCGGTGGAGGCCGCCGAGGGAGAGGCCCTCGAGTACGGCCAACCCATCGTCGTCCTTCGCAAGAGGAGGCCCGATGCGTAGGCGCGGGGCCATCCTCGCCTCGCTGCTGCTCGCGGCGGCGATCGTGCTGGTCGCCGTCGTCGCCTACCTGCTTTGGCCCAAAGGCCAGACCGCCGCGGCAAGGCCGGACGGCCTGGCGCACACGACGCTCGGCGCGGCCCGCATGGCCGCCAAGGACACCGAGTGCCGCTCCAACCTCCAGCAGGCCAGGCAGGCTCTGCAGCTCTACCTGGCCTCCAGCGACGAGCCGCCGGCGTCCCTCGAGGAGCTCAAGCTCCCGGCTTCGATGACCCGCTGTCCGGTCGGCGGCGAGCCGTACGTCCTGGATCCGAACGGCCCGACCGTCCGCTGCGTCCACCCTGGGCACGAGGGGTACTGATGTTCCGCAAGATTCTGGTCGCCAACCGGGGGGAGATCGCGTGCCGCGTCCTGCGCGCGTGCCGCGAGATGGGCATCCGCACCGTCGCCGTCTACAGCAAGGCGGACCGCGACAGCCTGCACCGGCTGATGGCCGATGAGGCCGTCTGCGTCGGCGAGGGGCCCAACGGCGACAGCTATCTGAACCTCGGCAACGTGCTGATGGCGGTGCAGATCAGCGGCGCCGAGGCCGTCCACCCGGGCTACGGCTACTTCAGCGAGCGGGCGCACTTCGCCCAGGCCCTGCAGTCGATCGGCGCCAAGTTCATCGGCCCGCCGCCCTCGGCGATCGAGGCGATGGGCGACAAGGCCGCCGCGAAGCGGGCCGCCAAGGCCGCGGGTTGCCCGGTGGTCCCCGGCAGCGAGGACCCGATCCCGGACGAGGCCGCCGCGCTGCGCGTCGCGCACAAGATCGGCTACCCGGTGCTGCTGAAGGCCGTGGCCGGAGGAGGGGGGCGCGGCATCCGCAGGGTCGAGGACCCCAGCGAGCTGCCCGGGCTGTTCCGCATGGCCGCCACGGAGGCCAAGGCGAGCTTCGGAAGCGGCGAGCTGCTCGTGGAGAAGTGCGTCGTGGCCCCTCGCCACGTCGAGGTCCAGATTCTGGCCGACGAGCACGGCAACGTGGTGCACCTCGGCGAGCGCGAGTGCTCCGTCCAGAACCTGCGCCACCAGAAGATTCTGGAGGAGGCGCCCTACGCCGCAATGACCGACCGCCTCCGCAGGCGCATGGGCGAGGCCGCCGTGGCCGTCGCCAAGGCCGTCGGCTACCAGAACGCCGGGACGGTCGAGTTCCTGGTGGACCAGTCCGGCCACTTCTACTTCCTCGAGATGAACACGCGGCTGCAG
>DPBN01000111.1 GCA_003516955.1 Armatimonadota bacterium
CTTCGCCCATCATCCCGCCGATCCCCGGCGCACAGGGGAACCCGGCTGTCCTCGATTCCACCGCCATGCTTGCGCTGCAAGAAGTGCCCCAGAGGCTCTGCATCATCGGAGGCGGGGTGATCGGCGTCGAGTTCGCGAGCCTCTTTTCCTCGCTCGGCTCGAAGGTGACCGTCATCGAGATGATGAACGAGATTGTTCCGGTCATGGACAGACAGATGGCCATGATGCTGAGAAATGCGCTCAAACAGGTCACCTTCACGCTTGGAGCAAAGGTCACTTCCATCGAAGGCCAGCGCGTGCTCTATGAAGGCGCCGGCGGCGAGAAAGGCGCGGTGGAAGCCGATGTCATCCTCATGGCTGTAGGCAGGAAGGCCAACACCGAAGGCTGGGGAGCCCAGGACATTGGGCTCGAGATAAAGAACCGCGCGGTGGCGACGGACGCGCACCAGCGCACGAACCTTCCCGGCATCTGGGCAATCGGCGACGTCACGGGCAAAAGTCAGCTCGCCCACGCCGCGTACCGCATGGCCGAAGTCGCGGTCGCGGACATTCTCGCTTCCCGCAGGGGCGAACGCAGCGCCCAAGAGTTTGTGCCGGAGACCGTCCCCTGGGCCCTCTTCTCCCTGCCGGAGGCAGCCGGGGTCGGGTATACGGAGCAAGAGGCGAGTGCGAAAGGGTACGACGTGGAGGTCGTCCGGACCCCTTATGGCGTCTCCGGCCGCTTCATCGCCGAAAACGGCTTCAGCTCACCCGGCTCTGTCAAAATAATCTTTGAAAAAGACAGCCAAAGAATTTTGGGCGTCCACATGCTCGGCGCCTACGCCTCCGAACACATATGGGGCGCGGCACTGGCGATCGAAAGGAAATTACCGCTCTCCGCGCTTCGGACCATGGTCTTCCCCCACCCCACCGTGTCGGAAGTTATCCGCGAAGCTGCATGGAGTGCACACGAATAGGCTATACATTCGAAAAGGAGTATATGATATGCCAAAATCACTGCCGATCGAACCTGACAAGGTTCGCACATCTGGAACCCTGACATTCCCAGAAATCCCCATCAATCAATATAAACGGAACATCAAGGAAGAACTGGACCGCTTCGGCGCAGCAGGCCTTGTGGCGATGCTCCACGACATGATCCTCGTGCGCGAATTCGAGACGATGCTCAACACCTTCAAGACCATGGGAGCGTGGGAAGGCATCGAATACAACCACAAGGGGCCTGCGCACCTCTCCATCGGCCAGGAGGCCGCAGTGGTCGGACAGGCTGCAGCCCTCGATCCAGAGGATTTCATCTTCGGCTCGCACCGCAGCCACGGCGAAATCCTCGCCAAAGGTCTGTCGGCCATTGAAAAACTCGACGACGCCGACCTGATGAAGACAATGAAGACCTACTTTGACGGCGAGTGCCTTCGCGTCGTGGAGAAAGACGCCGAGGGCTCCGTCAAAGATTTAGCGGTTGATTTCCTGATTTACGGAACCCTGGCGGAAATCTTCGGGCGGCAGGCGGGCTTCAACAAAGGGATGGGCGGTTCGATGCACGCCTTCTTCCCGCCGTTCGGCATCTACCCCAACAACGCGATCGTCGGAGGATCGGGCGACATCTCCGTGGGCGCCGCGCTCTTCAAGCACATCAACCGCAAGCGAGGCATCGTGGTCTGCAACATCGGCGACGCCTCGTCGGCCTGCGGACCCGTGTGGGAGGGGATGTGCCTAGCCACCATGGACCAGTACAAGGAGCTCTGGGACGAGGCCTACCGCCGGGGACTGCCCCTGATCCTGAACTTCGTGGACAACTTCTACGGCATGGGCGGCCAGCCCGTGGGCGAGACCATGGGCTTCAAGGTGCTGGCGCGGATCGGCGCGGGGCTCGCCCCGAACAACCTGCACGCGGAGCGCGTGGACGGCTACAACCCCCTCGCGGTGGTGGACGCCTTCGAGCGGAAGAAGCGGGTGCTCGCCGAGGGCGACGGCCCCGTCCTGCTGGACACCCTGACCTACCGCTTCAGCGGCCACTCGCCGTCGGACGCCTCCTCCTACCGCGACCGATCCGAGGTCGAGGCTTGGCAACAGGTCGACACGCTCAAGACCTACGCCGAAGAGTTGGTCCGGGCCGGCATCGCCTCGGAAGAGGAGCTCCAGCAGACCCGCGACCAGATCGACGAGGTGATCTTCCGCTGCTTCCAGAAGGCCATCGACCTGCAGGCCTCCCCGCGTGCCGACCTGATGCCCGAGGGCTGCCTGCTGGACCAAACGATGCTCTCGAACGGGCGAGCCGAGTCGCTCGATCCGACGCGCGAGCCGGAGCTCCTCGGAAAAGCGGAGGAGAACCCGCGCGTGCGGCAGATCGCCGGCAAGAGCCGATCCGGGATCGGGCCGGACGGCAAGCCTCTCCCTAAGGCCAAGTGCGTCGCGCTGCGCGACGCGCTGTTCGAGGCGATCTTCGCCGCGTTCCAGAAGGATCCCACCTTGGTCGCCTACGGCGAGGAGAACCGCGACTGGGGCGGGGCGTTCGCCGTCTACCGCGGGCTGACCGAGGCCCTTCCCTACCACCGGCTCTTCAACACCCCGATCAGCGAGGGGGCGATCGTCGGCTCGGCGGTCGGCTACGCGCTGGAGGGAGGCCGGGCGCTGGTCGAGCTGATGTACTGCGACTTCATGGGCCGCGCCGGGGACGAGATCTTCAACCAGCTGGCCAAGTGGCAGAGCATGAGCGGCGGCCTGCTCCGCATGCCCGTGGTGCTGAGGGTCAGCGTCGGCAGCAAGTACGGCGCCCAGCACAGCCAGGACTGGTCGGCGATGGTGGCGCACGTTCCGGGCCTCAAGGTTGTCTTCCCGGCGACGCCCTACGACGCGAAGGGTCTTCTGGCCTCGGCGCTGGTCGGCACGGACCCGGTGGTGTTCTTCGAGAGCCAACGCATCTACGACGTGCCCGAGCTCTTCCACCCGGGCGGCGTGCCAGAGGAATGGTACGAGATTCCGTTCGGCGTTCCGGATGTGAAGCGGCGGGGCGAGGACGTCACCATCCTGACGATCGGCGCGACCCTCTACCGGGCCCTGGAGGCGGCGGATCGGCTGGAGCGGGAGTTCGGGGTGTCGGCCGAGGTGATCGACGCCCGGTCCATCGTCCCGTTCGACTACGAGCCGGTGCTGGAGTCGGTGCGCAAGACTCGCAAGATCGTTCTGGCCAGCGACGCTTGCGAGCGCGGCAGCGTGCTGCACACCATGGCGTCGAAGATCACCCAGCTGGCGTTCGACGAGCTGGACGCCCCGCCGACCGTCGTGGGAGCGCGGAACTGGATCACGCCGCCCGACGAGCTGGAGGAGGCGTTCTTCCCATTCCCGTCGGACATTCTCGACGCGATCCACACGCACCTCAAGCCGCTGCCCGGGTACCGCCCGCAGAGGGCCTGCGGCGCGGAGGAGATCCTGTCCCGGAGCCGAACCGGCCTGTAGCGATCGCTAAAGGCGGTAGACCAGGAAGCCGCGGGGGTGCCTCTCGCCGGGGCCGAACGTCTCCGGCAGGGGACGCAGACTCCAGACCTGCGTGACCCCCGCGGCCTTCAGCTTGGCCGGGTCGGCGGTCGGCTTGACGAAGGCGATGTTCCCGTTGGCGGCCGGGCTCGAGTCCTGGCCGTTGATCTCGTCCAGCCGCGCCTTGACCTCGCGGCGCATGAGGGAGTCGTAGCCACCCAGCTCGCGGATGCCCGAGGCCGCGGCGGTGTTGGGGGGCATCAGCGCGCGCGGCCTGCCGACGAACGACCAGTGCTCGTTCACGATCGCGACCAGGTCGCCGGGACCGACGCCCTCGATCCTCGTCCTCAGGAAGGACGGATCGCCGGTGCGGACGAGCGCCGTCACCCCGGCCGCCACCGGAAAGGCCAGCGCGTAACCGGCCAGCGCCCACGCCGCCCTCGGTCGGTCCCACACGATCGGAGCCAGCGCCAGCGCGGCGAAGCCCCACAGGCCCACCGTCGTCGCGTTGCGCGCGAACACCTCCATCCAGATGGCCTCGGCCGGGTGGCTGTCCGGCAGCCCGGCAGGGTACGGCTCCTCGCCCCACACCACCCCGGCGGCCATCAGCGCGAACGCCACGGCCAGCGCGGCGACCTTCCATCCGTCGCTCCGTCCCTGTCGGCCCTCCCCCGGCGTCAGCCCCAGGGCCGCCGCC
>DPBN01000279.1 GCA_003516955.1 Armatimonadota bacterium
CGATCGCTCGCTCCCCGCCTCTTTTGCTACCCCGCTTCCCCGGCCGATTGCGGCCTTCAAGGGGCCACTGGCCGGCCCTCCGCCACGCTCCGGTAGCCGGCCAACGCGATCTTCGCCGCACGCAGGCCGTCCTCGGTCGGAATAGGCGGGGGAGTCTCCCCGCGCACCACGCGCACAAAGTCCTCCACCAAGCCGGCGTCCATGTCCGAACCGTAGAACGCGACGCCGTAGGTCGTTCCGCCTTTGCGGTAGTGCCCGATCTCCTGTGCAAACATGTCCATCTCGAGCACTCCACGTTCGCAGACGATGGTCATGGTCACGTCGCCCCAGGTCTTGAAGGTTTCCGGGCGGGACCAGCTCGAGTCGATCGTCGCGAACAGACCCGAGGGATAGCCGAGCGTCAGCATCGCCGTGTCCTCCCAGGTCTGGCCGTACATCCGGTTTCCCGTCTGGGCGAACACGCTCGCCGGCTCCTCGCCGAGCAGCACCCAGAGCAGGTCGGCCACGTGCACCACATGGTCGATCATCGCGCCGCCGCCGCTCTTCGACGGGTCAACGAACCAGCCGAACGGGCACGTGCCATGGTTGGTGGCGCACACCGCCAACGCCTTGCCCAGCTCGCCGGCCTGATACCGTCTCCTCAGCGCGCCGAACGCCGAGGCGTATCGGCAGGGGAAGGCCGTCATGAGGGGGATGTTGCTCTTCCGGAGCACCTGCTCCAGGCGCCGGGCGTCGGTCTCCGAAGCCACCAGCGGCTTCTCGCACAAGACGGGCTTGCCGGCGAGCGCGGCGTGCTCCACCATCTCTACGTGCCGCAGGTTCTCGCTCGTCACGATCAAGCCGTCGCACTCGGCGACCAGGGCGCCGGGGCTCTCGAAGACCCGGACTCCCAGAGACTCCGCAAAGCTCCTCGCCCGATCGGCGTCGTCGTCCCAGACTCCGCGGATCTCCACCTCCGGCAGCCGCCTCAACCCGGCGGCATAGCCATGCGAATGCATGTGCGCGACGCTGAGAAAACCGATCCCCACGGCCATGCGGTCCGATTCGGCGCGAACCGGCGGAATTCCTGCGTCCCGGCGCGCCGGGACCTTGCCTTGGGTGCTGACGTACAATCTGCCGATGCTTCGGTGCGACGTCGTCGTGGTAGGGGCCGGCCACGCCGGGATCGAGGCCGCGCTCGCCGCCGCGAAGCTCGGAGCGGAGACCCTCTGCGTGACGCTCCGCTTGGACCGGGTCGGCCACCTTCCCTGCAACTGCTCGATCGGCGGTCCCGCAAAGGGTCACCTCGCGCGGGAGATCGACGCTTTGGGGGGCCGGATGGGAATCGCCGCCGACCTCGCCACGACGCACATCCGGCGCGTCGGCACGGGCAAGGGTCCGGCCGTGCAGACGGTCCGCGTCCACGTCTGCAAAGACCTCTATCCGGCCCTGCAACTGACCGCTCTGCAGGCGCAGACCGGACTCGGTCTGATGGAGGGGGAGGTCTCCGACCTCTCCGTCGGTGCCAGAGATCTGCTGCTGGAGGTTCGGACCCAATCGGGAACGGAACAGATTGTTGCCCGAGCCGCCGTCCTGACGACCGGCACGTTCCTGAACGGGGTCTGCCACGTGGGCGATCGACAAGTTGCCGCCGGAAGGCACGGAGAGCCGGCGGTGGCCAACCTTTCGGCGCGCCTCGCCCAGCTCGGATTCCGGCTGCGACGATTCAAGACGGGGACCACGCCGCGCGTGCGCCTCTCTTCGATTGATTTCGACGCGACCGAGGAGATGCCCTCCGAGCCCGAGGTCGGCCCGATCAGCTATCTCCACGACGCCGTGCCGGTCCAGCGGCCTCTGCTGAGCTGCCACCGCACCGCGACGAACGCGAGGACGCACGCCATCATCGGCGCGAACCTCAACCGCTCCGCGCTCTTCGGGGGTCGCATTCAAGGGATCGGGCCCCGCTACTGCCCGAGCATCGAGGACAAGGTGGTGCGCTTCGCCGGCAAGGAGTCGCACCCGATCTTCCTCGAGCGGGAGACTTGGGACGGCGAGTCGGTCTACGTGCAAGGGTTCTCCTCGTCGCTGCCGGAGGAAGTCCAGATCGAGGCTCTCAGAACGGTCGCGGGGCTGGAGCGGTGCGAGGTGCTCCGGGCGGGCTACGCCGCCGAATACGACATGGCCGATCCAAGGCAGCTGGACCACTCCCTGATGTCCCGCGCGGTTCCAGGGCTGTTCCTCGCGGGCCAGATCAACGGAACATCCGGCTACGAGGAGGCAGCGGCGCAGGGACTGGTGGCTGGGATCAACGCCGCCCGGTACGCTCAGGGCGCGCCGCCGATAGCACTGGAGCGGGAGACGTCGTTCCTCGGCGTCCTGATCGACGACTTGGTGACCAAGGGGGTGGAGGACCCGTACAGGATGCTCACCTCGCGCGCGGAGCACCGCTTGGTCCTGCGGCACGACAACGCCGACGAGCGCCTCACGCCGATCGCGCGGGAGATCGGCCTCTGCTCCGAAGAGCGCTGGGCCAGGTTCCGAACCAAGCAGGATGCGATCCAGCGGACCAAGGAGGCGCTCCAGTCCCTGTTCGTCCATCCCCACCAGGCGCCCCAGCTGGAGGCCGAGGGCCTGGCGCCGGTCTCCCAGAGCACGAGTCTCTTCGCCCTGCTGCAGCGACCCGGCGTCGGCCTGGAACGCCTCTGCGCATTGGCGAGAAGGCTCGGGGTGTTGTTCGACCCGCCCCAGGACCAAGCTGTTCGCGAGCAGGTCGAGCTGGCCGGCAAATACGCCGGCTACATCGACCTCCAGCGGCGGAGCATCGAAGCCGTGCGGCGCCTGGCGGAAATGCCCATCCCCCAGACGCTTCGATTCGACGAGGTGGCCGGCCTGAGCATCGAGGGTCGGGAGAAGCTGCGCGCCGCCCGGCCCCGGAACGTCGCCGAGGCATCCCGCGTTTCCGGCGTCCGGCCGTCCGACGTGGCTCTGCTCATCGGCTATCTGCGGGGGCGGCGCGGGTAGTCTGGACTGGTGCCGAAGATCGTCTCCTCAAGGATCGCACTCGGATTCCCGCGAGTCGCTCGCGTCTACGTCGGAAGGAGCCTGAGGGGTTCCCTGCCGCTGGCCATCCTCTGCTGGGTCTGTGCGATCGTGATCCTGACGAACGCCAGGACCACGCCGGAGCTCGCCTTTGGGCTGCTCGCGCTGTTCTTCCCGTTCCTCACGTCGGCCGCGATCCTGGCCATCCTGTGGCGGGCAAGGGCGGCCTTCGACGTCCCCAGGACCTTCGTGGTGGACGAACCAGGCATCGACGTGCTGGACGACCGCGGCGGTTCCACACGGGTGCGCTGGGACCAGATCGTCTCCGCCGATCAGAGCCGAGAAGAGTGGGTGCTGCGCCTCAACACCAAAGGAATCCTCATCCTTCCGAAGGAGGCTTTCACGGCAGACGACCAGGAGACCATCCAAGGTCGCCTGGAGCCGTGGCTCCGGCGCCGAACGCGCTAGGAGGAGGCGGACTGCCGCGCGGGAGACTCGTCCATCCGCACACAGGCCAGACGGGGGCTGAACCAGATTCGACTGAGATCCTTCAGCGTCGGATTCCGCTTCTTCGCCAAGGCCGCCAGCTCCTCTTGGCCCAGTTTCCTCAGCTCCTCGCGCCTACGGTAGGCCGCGGCGATGCTCGAATGCCTCTCGATGAACACGAGGGCCTCGTACACCGGCTCCTGGAGCGACTCCTGGTCGTCCCCGAAGCGGTGCCGCCACATCGTGTGGTCGGCCGACAGCGTCACGTCCGTGTGCAGAACGCCGCGCAGATCCTTCGCAATGTACACAAAGGCGTTCATCGCCTCCATTGTAAGGCCTATTTCCCGGGATCCATCCAAGATTCCGGCAGGAATCTCATGCTCCGTCGGGATCACCCTCCTGCCCGCGGGACTTGCGCCTCTCCCGGATCCTCGCCTCGTAGCCCTCGGCCGTCGGGCGGTAGTAGGGTGTGTTCCAAGGGCCTTCCGGAAGATAGCGCTGGGCGACGTAGTGCCCGGGAAAGTCGTGCGGGTACTGGTACTCCTCCCCGAAGCCCATGTCCCGGTAGCCCTTGACCGGGGCGTTCCGCAAGTGGTTTGGAATCGGGGTCAGCGGAATCTTCTCGACGTCGCGGATCGCCGCCTCGATGGCCAGGTAAGCAGCGTTGCTCTTCGCCGCAGAGGCCAGGTAGGTCGTCGCCTGCGCCAGAACGATCCTTCCTTCCGGCATGCCGATGCGCTCCAGCGCCTGCGCGGCGGAAACCGCGACCACCAGGCCCTGCGGGTCCGCGTTCCCAACGTCCTCGCTGGCCAGGATGATGAGCCGTCGGGCGATGAAGCGGGGGTCCTCGCCAGCCGCCAGCATCCTGGCCAGGTAGTGCAGGGCGGCGTCCGGGTCGCTGCCCCTCACCGACTTGATGAACGCGGAGATGGTGTCGTAGTGGTAGTCCCCCTGCTGGTCGTACCGCAGGGCCGGCCTCTGGAGCACCTGCTCCACCAGCTCCAGCGTGACTTTGCCTCCATCGGGCACCTGCAGCGAGGCGGCCTCCAGAGCGTTCAGGGCCAGCCGCGCGTCGCCGTTCGCGCAGGCCACCAGATGACGAAGGGCGGCACCAACCAGCTCGAGCCCGCGGCTTCCGAGGCCCCGCTCCGCGTCCGCCACCGCGCGACGGACCACTTCGGCGACCTCTTCCTCCTGCAGCGGCTTCAGGACCAAGACACGGGCTCTGGACAGAAGGGCCGGGGCTAGCACGAAGAACGGGCTCTCGGTGGTCACGCCCACCATCTCGAACGTGCCGTCCTCCAGGTAGCCCAGCAAGGAATCCTGCTGCGTGCGGTTGAAATGGTGGATCTCGTCCAGAATGAGCAGCGTCGGCTTGCCGCTCAGACGCCGGTGCTGATCCGCCCTCTTCGCGATCTCCCGGATGTCGGCGACCCCGGTCGTGACCGCCGAGCGGGCCTCGACGCGCGCGCCCCGGTACTGGGCGATCAGGTAGGCGAGGGTGGTCTTGCCGCACCCGGGCGGCGCCCAGAGGATCACCGAACCGAGGGATCCCTCCAAGATCGCGGTGCGCGTCGGCAGGCCCGGCGCCAGCAGATGGGCCTGGCCCACGTACTCGTCCAAGGTCCGTGGGCGCATCCGCGCCGCCAAGGGCAGACGCTCGGCTGCACCCTGCCCCGCTTCGTCGTCGAAGAGGCCGCCCCCCGCCGCCATCGCTCAGGCCACCGTCTGGATCAGCCGCTGGAGCTCCTCATGCATGCGCACGCCCAGCTCCGGCAGGTCGGGGCCTTCGAAGAGGGCAGCCATCTGCCGGGCGTCGATGGTGTAGACCCGCACCGCGGTTCCGTCGTCGACCACCGCGACGGGGCAAGGCATCATCGTGGCGACGCGCGGGTCG
>DPBN01000280.1 GCA_003516955.1 Armatimonadota bacterium
ACATCACGCCGATCTTCTCGCGGAGCTGGTTGATGAAGATCGCCGCGGTGTTCGACTTGCTGAGGTTGCCACCGAGCTTGCGGAGGGCTTGGGACATCATCCTGGCCTGGATGCCGACGAAGCTGTCGCCCATCTCGCCCTCGATCTCGGCCTTGGGCACGAGGGCGGCCACGGAGTCCAGCACCACTACGTCGACCGCGCCCGACTTCACCACGGCGTCCATGATCTCGAGCGCCTCCTCGCCGGTGGAGGGCTGGCTGATGTACAGGCGGTCCACGTCCACCCCGAGCGCGCGGGCGTACTCGGGGTCCAGAGCGTGCTCGGCGTCCACGAACAGGGCCAAGCCGCCTTGGCGCTGGGCCTCGGCCACCACGTGCAACGCGATGGTCGTCTTGCCGCTCGACTCCGTGCCGTAGATCTCCGTGATCCTGCCCCTCGGAACGCCGCCGATGCCGAGGGCCATGTCCAGGCTCATCGAGCCGGTCGGGATCGCATCCACGGCAACGCGCTGGCCCCCTCCGAGGCGCATGATCGCGCCCTTTCCGAACGACTTCTCGATCTGGTGCAGCACCAGGTCCAGCGCCTTCTCGCGGTCCGTGCCCGTCGCCTGCTTGTCTGCCAACTCAGTCCTCCTCGTCAAACTTCTACGTATTCTACCGGTTTGCGCCGCGCTTCCAGGGCTTCACGACAGCCCCAGACGGCGCCTGGCCTCGTCGAGAATTTCCCTCGTCCGGGTGGCGCCGCACCGAGTGACGCCGAGGGCCCGCACCTGCAGGAGGCGGTCCAGATCGCGCACGCCGCCGGCCGCCTTCACCTGGACCGACGCCGGAGAGTGCTCCCGCATCAGCCTGAGGTCCTCGTCCGTCGCGCCCCCGGTGCCGTAGCCGGTCGACGTCTTGACCCAATCCACGCCGGCCTCCCCGCAGATCTCGCACAGTCGGATCTTCTGGTCGCGGTCCAGGTAGCAGTTCTCGAAGATCACCTTGATCTTCGCGCCGCCGGCGTGGGTGGCCTCGGTCAGCGCTCGGATCTCGGAAGCCACGTAGTCCCAGTCGCCGGACAGCACGCGGGAGATGTTCACCACCATGTCCAGCTCGGTGCCGCCGTCCTGCAGGGCGCGCCGCACCTCCGCGAGCTTCACCTCGGTCGTGTGCCCGCCGTGGGGAAAGCCGATCGTCGTGCTAGGCTGCACAGTGGAACCGGCAAGGATCTCGGCGCACCGCGCCAGGTAGTGGGGCATGATGCACACGCTGGCGACGTCGTACTCCCTCGCCAACCGGCAACCCTCCTCCAGGTGCGCGACCGTCAGCGTCGGATTGAGGAGCGAGTGGTCGATCATCTTCGCGACGTCGGCGTAGGTCCAGTCCATGGCCCATTATGGACCCGCAGAACGGGTCCCGCCGCCTCAGGCGCGCCAGAACAGGCGGAGCCGCGTCGCCACCGCCACCAGCGCCACGAACAGGGCCGTCTGGATGCCGGTGCGAACCAGGCCGAACCCGACGCCGTAGGCCGCCTCCCACTCGTTGAACCAAGGATGGACCGTGAGGCGCCACAGCGGCACGACGAGGTTCGTTATGGCCAGGTACGCCAGCATCGGGTTCATGCCGACGCTCGCCAGCGAGCGCATCAGCGGCCCGGCGCCCGCTCCCTCCCACAGCATCAGGCCCGCGAGGGTCGTCGAGGCGAGGCCCGCCCCCACGAACCAGTACGAGATGGTCGGCGGGTCCTTCTTGATGCCGCCCTGGTGCGGCTCGAACAGCAAGCCCATCGCCAGCAGGGCGAACCCGATCGCCGCCACGCGGAGCGCGAGCGGGCGATCCCCGCGCCCTAGAGCCGCCAGCGCCAACCCCGGCACGAGCGCCAGCCAGGCGACGGCGGGCTCCCGCCCGAGCAGGCCAACCAGCGCGGGCAGCACCGGAATCCAACAGAGCGCCGCCGCCAGCCGCGCCTTCGCGGCGGGACTCTCGGCCTCTGCTTCGGTCCCACGACGCTCGGCCAGGAGGTCGCCCACCAGCGTTCCGGGCAGCACGATGCCGAGGTATCCGAGCAGGTACGGCCGGAAGAGCCACCCGACCGCGTCCCAACTCCAGACGGCTCGCATCCACGTGCCCGGAACGTCCGCCGACACGCGGAACGCCACGAGGCCCGCCAGCAGAGCCCAGCGCCAAGCCGGAGAGCCGCGGGTGACGATCCAAAACGCCCCGCCGAAGGCCGCGCAGTTGGCCAGAACGAGCAGGATCGGGTCGCTCCGCCCCACCGAGAAGCCGGCGCCGTCGGCGAACGTCCGCCCGCTCAGAAGAAGGGCCGCACCCGCCCACCCGGCGACCCGGACCGCCGCCCTCAGCCATCGGCTCCAGCTCTGCGGAAGGCGGAGGAACATCGGGAACCCCAGAAGGAAGGCGAGCAAGGCCATCAGCCAGGTGCTGCGGTCCGGCTCGGACTGCAGCGAGTAGGGCCGAACGTGCTGCACGTAGATCGCGAACGCCGCCAGCAACAGACCCCTCCCGAACGCCTCCGCGACCGCCGCGGGCACCGATCGGCCCGAGGCCAGCCGCCGGCCTTGAGCCAGCGGAATGGCCGCCCCCATCGCGAACAGGAAGAACGGGAAGACCAGGTCCACCCACGTGATGCCGGGCAGGTTCGGGTTGTAGGCGTGCGTCGGCGGCGGCTCCTGGGCGTGGTACATCCAAGCCGGGAGACCGTCCCAGGGGATCTGCCCCGAGACGAACATGCCGACGATCGCCAGGCCCCGGAGCGCATCCAGAGCCAGACTCCGCTCGGCCGCCGTGCGAGCCATGCGCCGAGTATGTCCCACGGACCAGTCCGCGCCGGAGGTTCATAATGAGGGAACTCCATGGACTCGTACCGGATCCTGTTCATCGGCGACATCGTGGGCAAGCCGGGGCGCAGGGTCCTCCGCGAGCGTCTTCCCGCGCTCTGCGACTCCCTGCGGCCCCTGTTCGTGGTCGCCAACGCCGAGAACTCGGCGGGGGGCGTGGGAATCACCCCGGACATCGTCGAGGAGCTGCTCTCCTACGGCATCGACGCGCTGACGCTCGGAAACCACGCGTTCCAGAAGAGGGACATCCTCGACTATCTGGACCAGGGTAGGCCGATCGTGCGCCCCGCCAACATGCCCGCCGGCGTTCCCGGCAAGGGGACGGTGATCGTGAGGCGCCAAGGGGTTTCGTTGGCGGTGAGCAACCTTTGCGGGCGCGTGTTCATGGACAGCTACGACGATCCGTTCGCCAAGGCCGACGCCATCGCCGCCGAGCTCGACACCCCCCACTGGCTGGTGGACTTCCACGCCGAGGCGACCAGCGAGAAGATCGCGATGGCCTTCCACCTGGAGGGCCGGGCGACGGCGGTGGTGGGCACGCACACCCACGTCACCACGGCCGACGAGCGGGTGCTGCCCGGCGGAACGGCCGCGATCACCGACGTGGGCATGACCGGTCCGCCCAACGGCGTGCTGGGAATGGAGAAGGAGCCGATCCTGCGGAGGTTCCGAACCGGGCTGCCCGTTCGGTTTGAAGTCGCGAACGAGCCTGGTGTAATCTGTGCGGTGGCGATAGACGTCCAATTCGATACAGGCCGCGCGACCTCGATCCGTCGGGTTCGAGCCGACTGAGGTCCGCGGCGGAGGCAAACCG
>DPBN01000394.1 GCA_003516955.1 Armatimonadota bacterium
GTGCCCTTGCCGACCTTGTTCATCGAGATCACGTCGGTCGGGCACGCCTGGGCGCACAGCGTGCAGCCCACGCAGTTCAGCCGCTGCTTCTCCTCGTTCCACTTCAGATAGAACATCCCCCGATAGCGCGGGCTGACCGGCCTCCGCTCGTAGGGGTAGCGGATGGTGACCTTCGGGCGGAAGAAGGTCTTCAGCGTCAGGCCCATGCCAAGGAAGATCCTCCAGAGCCCGCCGAGCAGGGTCCTCAAGGGGTTCATCGGGCGACACCTCCGGCGTAGACGACCGAGGCCGCGGCCCACAGCACCACGATCAGGCCGATCGGCACCAGCACCTTCCACGCGAATCCGAGCAGCTGGTCCACGCGGACGCGAGGCAGCGTCCACCGGATCCACATCAGGACGAACACCAGCACGTAGCTCTTCAGCACCAGCCAAAGCGCGCCTGTGAGGCCGGGCAGGCCGTCCCAGCCTCCGAAGAAAAGCACCACCGCCAGCGCGGAAGCGAAGAACGTGTTCGCGAACTCGGCCAGGAAGAACATCGCGAACCGGATGCCGGAGTACTCCGTGTGGAACCCGCTCACCAGCTCCGATTCGGCCTCGGGCAGGTCGAACGGCGTCCGGTTCGTCTCCGCCAACTGGCCGATCATGTACACGAAGGCGGCAACCAGGAGCGGCGGCTGGAAGATGAACCACCGGAACCCTCGCTGGGCCTCCGCGATCTCCACGAGGCTCATCGACTGCGCGAAGAACACCACCGCGAGGATCGCCAGAACCACCGGCACCTCGTAGCTGATCAGCTGCGCGGCGGAGCGAAGGCCTCCGAGCAGGGAGTACTTGTTGTTCGTGCCCCACCCGGCCATCACGATGCCCATGATCGCCACGGTGCCCGCCGCGATCACGTACAGCGCCGCGAGGCTGAAGTCGTAGGCCACCCACCCCGAGCTGAACGGGAGAACCAGGAACACCGCCAGCACCGGAACGAACACGAAGAACGGCGCCAGCACGAACATGAACCGGTCGGCCGGAGCCGGGATGATGTCCTCCTTCAGAACCAGCTTCACCGCGTCGGCCACCGACTGCAGCCAGCCCCTCGGCCCCACATGCACCGGGCCCAGCCTGGACTGGATGTACCCCGCGACCTTGCGCTCGAGGTAGATCAGCACCAGCACGCCGAGGTTGATCACCGCCAGCAACATCGCGGCGTTCACCAGCTGGCGGATCCAAGGGTTCTCCAGAGCCTGAGCGATCACCGGTCCACCTCCCCCAGCACGATGTCGATGCTGCCGAGGATCGCCACCACGTCGGCCACCTTGTTTCCGGCCACCAGGTCGGCCAAGACGGTCAGGTTGGCGAACGACGGGGCGCGGATGTGCACGCGGACCGGATTCGGCGACCCGTCCGAGACCATCGTGAACGAAAGCTCCCCGCGCGGAGACTCCACCTGCGAGAACGCGATGCCGGGCGGCGGCTTGAGCACCTTGCCCACCTTGGACGCGATCGGTCCCTCAGGGAGCTTGTCGAACACCTGGCGCAGGATGCGCACGCTCTGCTCCAGCTCGAGGCGCCTCGCCAGATACCGCGCGAAGGTGTCCCCGTCGCGCAGCACCACCACGTCGAAGTCGATCTCGGCGTACTTCTCGTAGGGAGCCCACCGGCGGATGTCGTAAGCCACGCCGGATGCGCGCAACGTCGGACCCGTGAGGCCGTACGCCTTGGCGTCCTCCGGCGACACCACGCCGACGCCCTCGGTGCGCCGGCGGAAGATCGGGTTGTCGGTGAGAAGCCGATCGTACTCGGGCAGCCTCGACTCGAGTAGGTCGCAGAACGCCAGCACCCCTTTGTCCCAGTTCTCCGGCATGTCGTCCGGCAGGCCGCCCACCCGGATCCAGTTGTAGGTCAGTCTGGCGCCGGTGATCGCCTCCAGCAGGGCCAAGGCCTCCTCGCGCTCCCGGAACGCGTAGAGCAGCATGGTGGTGGCCCCCAGGTCCGTGCCGAACGTGCCGAGGAACAGCAGGTGGCTGGCGATGCGGTTCAGCTCCATCAGCGCCACCCTCAGCCACTGGGCGCGCTCCGGAACCTCGACGCCCGCCAGACGCTCGATGGCCTGCGCGCAGGCGAGGTTGTTGGCCAAGGAGCAGACGTAGTCCAGCCGGTCGGTGAACGGCAGGAAGTGGCGGTACGGCCTGCGCTCCGCCATCTTCTCGAGGCCGCGGTGCAGGTAGCCGATCATCGGCTCGCAGGCCATCACTTCCTCGCCGTCCAGGGTCAGGATCAGGCGCAGAACCCCGTGGGTGCTGGGGTGCTGCGGGCCCATGTTCATGACCATGCCCTGCGTGCCCAGGTCGAGAATCTCCTGATGCAGCGCCTGCGCGTCGATGGCCGGCCCCTTGGCAGGAGTCTCGGGCCCGGCCGTGGGCGGGTTCGGATCGGTGCGGGGCTCGAGGCTCATCCTTGCACCCCCCGGTCGATCGGCTGTGGCCCACGGAGCGGCGAGCCGCTGGGCCTGGAGACGTAATCCTTCCGGAACGGGAAGCCCTCCCAGTCGTCCGGCAGCAGGATGCGTCGAAGGTCCGGGTGACCCTCGAACCGGACTCCGAACATGTCGTAGACCTCCCTCTCGAACCAGTTGAAGCCGGGCCACAGGTCGGTCACCGACGGCGCCGCGGGCTCGGAGCGATCCACCCTGCAAAGCACCAGCGCCTGCCAGCCTCTCTCGATCGAAGCCAGCCTGTACACGAGGAACATCTCCTCGCCGGTGTCGTAGGCGGTGAGGTTCGCTGGGAAGTCGCAGGCCGCCTCGGGGGAGCTCTTCAGGCTCTCGAGGACCGCCCGCAGCGAGCCCAGGTTCACGCGAAGCGTGGCGACCGAGCCGGAAACCTCGAGCGACTCCACCGCACCCTCGGGCAACCCGGCCAGCGCCGTCCGTAGCGCGCTCCCAAAGTCCCTCTCCATCATCCTCCCACCGTGATCGGCTCCCGGCTCTTGATGCCCAGGATGCTCTCTTCGCGGATGCGCTCCTGCAGCTTGATCAGGCCGTGGATCAGGTTCTCCGGTCGCGGCGGGCAACCGTAGACGAACACGTCGACCGGAACGATCTCGCCCACTCCCTTGACGATCGTCTCGGAGTCGCGGTAGGGGCCGCCCGCGCACGCGCATCCTCCCATCGCCAGCACGTGCTTGGGGTCCGGCATCTGCTCGTACAGACGCCGGATGAACGGGGCCATCTTGACGCTGACCCAGCCGGCCACGATCATCACGTCCGCCTGCCTGGGAGTGGCCCGGAAGAGGATGCCGAAGCGGTCCAGATCGTAGTGCGAGGCGGCGGTGGCCATCATCTCGATCGCGCAGCACGACAGGCCGAAG
>DPBN01000246.1 GCA_003516955.1 Armatimonadota bacterium
GAAGGCCAGGCCGGTCACCGCCATCTGCGTGAGGAACCAGATGCCGTACACGGAGCTGAACCAGTGCGGCTCCAGGCTCATGATCCAGTCCGTCACGGCGAACGTGACGAGAACGCAGAACGCCGCCAGCCCCACGCTCGACAGGTTCGTGCGGTAATCCCGCTCCTTGGCGTCGCCCGTCTGGTCCTGCCTCAGCGACGAGCGCCGGAGCAACCCCGCGAGAAGCATCCAGACCGCGAAGAAGAACGCGAACCGGCCGAGGAAGAACGGCACGTTCAGGTACATCTGCTTGAGGTGCAGGATATGGTCCTGCCTGACGACCTCCGGGTCGGCCCAGATATAGAGGCGCGGCAGGTTCAGCAGGATCGGCGCGAACAGCACCGCCATCAGCGCCAGCGTCGGCACTCCGCCGCCGGCCTCGAAGATGCGCATCAGCGGGCGCGTCCACTGCGACTTCAGCACGTGCCCGAGCAGCGTCAGCCCCAGCAGCCCCAGGGTCAGCACGACGAACACGATCCACGCGTAGAGGTACGACTGCAGCGCGGGCGTCGGCTGCTCCAAGAACCCAGCGAGCAGGCCACCGAGGGCCAACAGCCCGACCAGGTTCAGCGCGGCACGGACGCGGCCTGTCTCGGCGAAGGCTTGGACGACGGCCATCAGTTCGCCCCTCCCAGCTTGGCGCGCTCCTCGGGGGTCAGCGCGTCCGGGTCCATGGCCTGGCTCAGCTGCAGGGCCCGGATGTAGGCGGCCACGGCCCACCGCTCGTCCGGATCGAGCCTGTAGTTCGCGGGAAACATCGTTCCGAATCCGTTGGTCATCACGTCGAAGAAGTGGCCGATCGGCATCTTGCGCAGGCGATCGGTGTGGTAGCTGGCCGGAGGGCGCCTCAGCACCAGGCCCCTCTTGGTGATCATCCCCTGACCGTCGCCGGCCGCTCCGTGGCAGTGGGAGCATTGGGCGGTGAAGCGGTCCTTGCCGACGCGGAGCACCTTGCCCAGCTCCGTGCGCGTGTCGACCTCCTGGCCGTCCAGCACCAGCCTGGCGGGAAGCTCGGTGACGAGCTTGCCGTCGGGGGTCCTCCCCGTGTACTTCGGATCGTCGGTGCGGGCCTGGCCTCGGGGCACGGTGCCCGCCGGCGGGGTGCGCGCGCCGCTCTGGTCGGCGAAGAACTCCGAGGGCTGGTAGTACTTGACCCTCGGCTGGACCCACATGTCCGTGTGGCATCCGGCGAGCGCCATGCCCGCCGCCGCCAGCGCCAGCGATCGCAGCTTCATACCTCTTCCGCCTCCACCAGGTTCACCTCCGTCGGCCCCAGGCTCTCCAGGAACCTGCGCGTGGCCTCCGCGTCGAACTTCCCGTCGCTGGCCTCGATCACGAGGAAGAAGCGGTCCTCGCTCGCCCGCTCGAAGTTCTTGGCCTCGAACACAGGGTGGTAGGGACGAGGCAGGCCGTTGAGGCCGAACATGCCCACCACCGCGCCGAGCGCCGCGAACAGAACCGTGCACTCGAAGGTGATCGGGATGTACTGCACCCAGGAGTGGTTCGGCCTCCCGCCGACGTTCATCGGGTAGTCGAACACCGTGACGTAGTACTGCAGCCCGTAGCCGACGATCGCCCCGATCACCCCGCAGAAGAAGATGATCCAGGGCACGCGGGCGTCCTTGAAGCGCATCGCCTCCGGCAGGCCGTGGATCGGGAACGGCGAGTAGGCGTCGAAGTCGCGGTAGCCGGCCTCCGCCGTCTTGCGGGCGGCCTGCACCAGCTGCTCGGCCTCCTCGAACTCCGCGATGTAGCCGTAAACCTTGGGGCCCTGGGAAACCTCGATGGCGTGGCTCACGCCTCCACCTCCTTGACCTCGGCGCGCTGGGGCCGGATGCGGCTCCACAGCTCCCGCACCTCGAAGATCGAGATCATCGGGATGAACCGCACGAACAGGAACATCATCATCACGAAGAAGCCGATCGTGCCGAAGAACATCCCGAAGTCCCAGATGGTTGGGTAGTACATCCCCCAGCTGCTGGGCAGGAAGTCGCGGTGCAGGCTGACCGGGATGATGATGAACCGCTCCAGCCACATCCCGAGGCTGACGACCAGCGAAACCGCGAACACCAGCTTCAGGTTGCGCCGGTTCTTCTTGCTCCACAGAAGCTGCGGGATGACGCCGTTGCACAAGATGAGCAGCCAGTAGGCCGGCGCGTACGGCCCGTGCCAGCGGTTCCACATCATGAACTGCTCGTACGGGTTGGCGCTGTACCAGGCGTAGAAGACCTCGACGATGTACCCGTAGAAGACGATCAGCCCGGTGGTGAGCATGATCTTCGCCATCCAGTCGATGTGGTTCATCGTGACGAGGTGCTCGATGCGGTACCACCTGCGCATCGGGATCATGAACGTGAGCACCATCGCGAAACCGGCGTACACGGCGCCGGCCACGAAGTACGGCGGGAAGATCGTGGCCTGCCAGCCCGGCAGGATGGAGACGGCGAAGTCGAAGCTCACGATCGTGTGCACGGAGAGCACCAGCGGGGTGCTGAGCCCGGCCAGGATGATGTAGGCCTGCTCGTAGCGCATCCAGTGCTTGGCCGAGCCGCGCCAGCCCAGGCTGCCCATCCCCGCCAGGACCTTCGCGAAGCGGTTCTTCACCCGGTCGCGCAGGGTGGCCAGGTCCGGCACCAGGCCCGTGTACCAGAACAGGATGGAAACCGTCATGTAGGTGCTGACGGCGAACACGTCCCACACCAGCGGGCTGCGCGGCTGGGGCCACATCGCCAGGATGTTCGGGTACGGCAGAAGCCAGTAGGCGACCCACGGGCGGCCGGTGTGCAGCAGCGGGTACATGCCCGCGCACATCACCGCGAAGATCGTCATCGCCTCCGCGAACCGGTTGATGGAGGTGCGCCACTCCTGACGCATCAGCAGCAGGATCGCGGAGATCAGCGTGCCGGCGTGGCCGATGCCGATCCACCAGACGAAGTTGATGATGTCGAACGACCAGGCGACGGGCTGGTTGTTCCCCCAGATCCCGATGCCCATGTACACCAGGTAGGTGATCGAGAGCAGCAGCACGTTCACCAGGCCGAAGCCCAGCACGAACGCCACGAACCACGCCTTGGGGTGGTCCTTCTGGCGCTGGACGACTCCGGCTACCGTCTCGGTGAGCGAGGCGTAGGTCTGGTTGCCTTCGATCAGGGGCTCTTCGTCGTGCGGTTTGGTCAGCGTCTCTGCCATGGTTTACGCCTCGATCTCGGGGTTCGGGTTGGTGACGCGGGCGAGGTACGTCGTGCGCGGGCGGGTGTTCAGCTCGCCCAGCAGCGCGTAGTTGCGCTGGTTGCGCTTGATCTGGGACACGCGGCTGTTCGGGTCCGACACGTCGCCGAACACGATCGCCTGCGAGGGACAGGCCTGCTGGCAGGCGGTCACGACCTCGCCGTCCCGGATGTCGCGGCCCTTTTTCTTGGCCTCGATGCGCGCCGCGTTGATGCGCTGCACGCAGTAGGTGCACTTCTCCATCACGCCGCGGCCGCGAACCGTCACGTCGGGGTTGTTCAGCAGCTTGAGGAGCGGGATGTCCTCCTTGCGGTCGAAGTTCTTCTGCGCGAACTGATAGTTCAGATAGTTGAACCGCCGCACCTTGTAGGGGCAGTTGTTCGAGCAGTACCGGGTCCCGACGCACCGGTTGTAGACCATCTGGTTGAGGCCCTCATGGCTGTGCACGGTGGCGGCCACCGGGCAGACCGGCTCGCACGGGGCGTTCTCGCACTGCATGCAGTTGATCGGCTGGACGACGTGCGTCGGGTTGTCGCCCGACCCGTCTCCGGCCCGAGGCCCGTAGTAGTGGTCGATCCGGATCCAATGCATCTCGCGGCCGCGCTGGACCTGGTCCTTGCCCACGACCGGGATGTTGTTCTCCGCCTGGCACGCGGTCACGCAGGCGTTGCAGCCCATGCAGAGGTTCAGGTCGATCGCCATGCCCCACTGCTGCACGCCCTCCTGCTCGCGGCGCTTCTCCTCGTCGCTGTAGAGCGTCAGGTCGCGCGGCGCCTCCCCGTGGGCATGCTCGGGCTTGAGCGAGGGGTTGCGGCGGTACTCCTCCATCGTGCCCATGCGCACGATGTCGCGGCCTTCCATGCTGAAGTGCATCTGGGCGCTGGCGAGCACGGCCCTCTTGCCCGTCTTCTCGACCCTCGCTCCGACGCCGCCCCAAGGGGAGTCCTCGCTGGTCAGGGGGTACACATCGAAGCCCGCGCCCTCGGCCACGCGCCCACCGGCCCTCCGGCCGTAACCCAGGTGCAACAGCACCGTGTTCTTCGCCAAGCCCGGCAGAATCCACGCCGGACCCTCGACCGAGCGCTCACCGAGCGTCACCCGCACCACGTCCCCGTTCGAAACCTTCAGGCTCTCGGCCGCCGAGAAGCTCAGGTGCACGGCGTTGTCCCACGTCAGCTTGGTGAACGGCTTGGGCAGCTCCTGCAGCCAGCCGTTGTTCGCGAACGTCCCGTCCCAAACCGTGGGGTCCGGCCGAATCGCCACCTCGAAGCCGTCAACCCGACGCGACCGTCCGACGGGGGCCTGCACCGTCGCGGGCACCGGCACCTCGGCGGCCTTGGGCACCGAGGCGACCCCCTCGTTCAGCCACGTGCGCCAGGTCTTGTCGTCAACGGCCCAAGTCTTGCGCACCTCGGCGAGCGGCTCGCTGGGCCGGTTCATCAGCGCGGGCAGCAGCGAGTGAACGGACAGGGTGTCGTGCAGAGGCTCCACCAGCGGCTGGACGATGGAGACCGTTCCGTCCAGAGCGCGGGCATCGCTCCAGTCTTCCAGGAAGTGCGGGGCGGGCAGATACCACATGCAGGCCGCCGCCGTCTCGGTCTCATACAGGTCGAAGCAGGCCGAGAGCTTGGCCTTCCCGATGGCCTTGGCCAGGCGTTCGCCCAGCCCGGACGAGTAGACGGGGTTCGCCTGCAGGAACAGCACCGCGTCGGCCGCGCCGGACTCGAGCTCTTCCAGCAGCGCCGAAAGACGCAGGTCGCTCCGAGGCCGGGGAGCCGCGACGTACCGCACCGTCGAGCCGACCGACCCGAGCTTCGCCTGGATCGCGATCGCCAGGGCGTGCGCGGCGGGCGTGCAGGCGTCGCCCACCACCACCGCGGCCTGCGCGCCGGCGGATCGCAGGTCCTTCGCCAAGCCGTTCCAGAACGACTCTGGGGCGAGGTTCGCCGCACCGGGCTGGGACGCGGCGCCCACGAGGTACGCGACGTGCTGCAGGAAGCCCTCGAGGTCAGCCTGCGCGATCGGAAGGCGATGGTCGGCGAGGATGCCGGTCGGCGTGGGCGCCGGCTCGACGCAGTAAAGGCGACTGAGCGACTGGTTCTTCTCGTCCACCCGCCGGGTTCCGGCGAACTCCCGCGCGTAGCGGACCTTGCCGGGCATGGAAGCCAGAAAGTCCGCGTCAACCGCCAGCACCACGCGGGCCTTCGAGAAATCGTGCACGGGCAGGGCCTCGCGACCGAGGGCGATCTTCGCACCCTCAAGGGCGTTCGCGCGGCTCACCGGCTCGTGCCGGACGATCTTGGCGCTCGGATAGACCCTCTGGAACTCCGCGAGCTGCCTCTCGAGCGTCGGGGAGGCCGCGTCGCCCACCACCAGGCGCACGCCCTTGGCCTGCGGGAGGACCTTGCGCGCCTCGGCGAGGAACTCCTCCCAAGTCGCCACGAAGCCCCGGTTCTTGACCGTCGTCCCGCGGTCCGGGTCGTACAGCGTGAGGATGGCAGCCTGCGAGAACACGTCGCTGGCCCCCAGACTCCAGGGATGGCTCTCGTTGCCCTCCAGCTTGATCGGGCGGCCCATCACGGCCTTGGCGATCAGGCCGATGGACGACCCCGCGAACGGCATCGCCGTCGCGTAATAGGTCGGCTTGCCGGGCACGACCTCCTCCGGGGCCTTGACGTACGGAACGATCTTCTCCTTCGGCAGGAAGCGGCAGCCGGAGAGGCCCGCGAGCGCGAGCGACGCGCCCATCACCTTGAGGAAGGAGCGCCGGTCCAGATCGAGGAGCGACGAGCGGTTGGGGAACTCGTCCTCGAGGAACTGCTGGAATTCAGGCGTCTCGGCGACCTCCTCCAGGCTGCGCCAGTACCGCTGGCCGCGCTCGCCGCGCAGGCGCCGACGGATCTCCTCGATGTCCAAACCGGTTTGCGTCTTCGTCTCTTCCATGTGCGTCGGCCCTGATCAGCGGTGGCAGATGTAGCAGTCGGCGAGCGTCTTCACCTTGATGTTCAGCTGCTGAACGAGCTCTTGGCCCTTGCGGAGCTCCTCGGTGCTGGGCTGGTAGTCGCGGCCCTTCTTCAGCGCCAGCTCGCGGGCGCTCAGCTTCGCACCCTCCTGGATCTTCCGATAGAACGCGAACACCTTCTCCTGAGGGGTGAGATCGGGCTGCTGCTCGTCGACGTAGAGCGCCTTCTCCGGCTTGCGGTGGCAGTCCAGGCACCACTTCATGAAGAACGGCTTGCCCTTGGCCGTCATGTGCTGCTCCTGGATGTTGCCGTGGCACTCGTTGCACTGGATGCCGCGGGCGATGTGGATGCTATGGTTGAAGTAGACGAACTCGGGCACCTTGGCCACGCGGTTCCAGCCCACCTCGCCGGTGGAGGCGAAGCGGATCGGTTTGCCCTCGGCCCAGCTCTGGCGCACCGGCTCCAGCAGGGGGCTGTCGGTCCAGATCTGCGAGTGGCAGGACATGCAAGTCTCGGTGGAGGGGATTCCCGCGGACGAGGACTTGGTCACCGAGGTGTGGCAGTAGCGGCAGTCGATGCCCAGCTCGATCGAGTGGTGCGCGTGGCTGAACGGCACGGGCTGCTCGAAGGCGACGCCCACGTTCGTGTTGGCCGGCGACCGGCTCACCACCGAACCCATCACGATCGCGCCGACGGGCAGCGCCACCGCCGCCACGAGGCTCGCGCGGGCGATCGTGTTCGCGACGGGAGAGAACAGCCTAGCCATAGAAGGAATCCCTCAGATCGAACGCCGGCCGCGAACTTAACCCGAGTTGGTTCCGTTCGCGCCACCCGACAGGATATCTGCAAGCCCCCATCCGATCCCCACCAAGACGCTCAAACCGGGCCGAAGGACTTAATCCGGGTTGATCCCCTCCTGGGACTTCAGCCCAGCCACGAGCGGTCCACCGCCAGCAGCAGGAAGAGCAGCCCGAGGTACGCCATCGAGAACTTGTAGAAAGACACGATGCGCGGCCTGTCCGACCGCACCAACAGCCCCACGGCGCGCGCGAGCAGGGCCACGTTGAGCAGCGCGGCCGTGGCCAGATAGACCCAGCCCACCTGCCCCTGGAGGAGCGGCATCACCGAGATCAGCGCGGTCAGCACCGCGTACAGGGCGATCTGGACCAGCGTGACCCTCTCGCCGTGCACGACGGGGAGCATCGGCACGCCGGCCCGGGCGTAGTCGTCCTTGATCAGCAGGCTGAGTGCCCAGAAGTGCACCGGGGTCCAGAAGAACACGATCGCGAACAGCGTCAAGGCGAGCGGGTGCAGCTGGCCCGTCACGGCGGTCCACCCGACGAGCGGCGGGAACGCTCCGGCTGCCCCACCGATCACGATGTTCTGCCAGGTCCGCCGCTTCAGGAGCAGCGTGTAAACCATCACGTAGAACACCAGCCCGCTGAGCGCCATCACGGCGCTGAGCAGGTTGGCGGCCCACCAGAGCAGCGCGAACGAGCCCAAGGCCAGCGCGAAGCCGAAGGCCAGCGCGTTCCTGCTCGAGATCGCCCTGGTGACCGTCGGTCTCTTGGAGGTGCGCGTCATCTTCGCGTCGAGGTCGCGTTCCAGCACCATGTTGATCGTGTTCGCCGCCCCCGCGGCCATGTAGCCTCCCAGCGCCACCGCCAGGAACAGGCCGAGCCCGGGCCATCCGCCCGCGGCCGCGAACATCGCCGTCAGCGCGGTGAACAGCAGCAAACTGATCACCCGCGGCTTCGTGAGCGCGACGTACGCACCGACCGTCGCCCGCGATCCAGCCGGCTCGGCCTCGGCCTCCGGCGCCCGGTGCGCCCCCTCCGTCTCGATCTGCGGCACGCCCTCGCCCAGCGCGGCCGCAACCGCCCACAGGAGCGAGAGCCAAAGCAGGTCGGCCAGAACCAAGTGCGTGAGCTGCATCGGGATCGGCGCGAGGGTCAGCACGTTCAGGAAGCCGTGGACCATCTGCGCGCAGAAGAGGATCAGGACCCACTTGCTGGCCTTGCCGAGCAGAGCCGAGCGCCGCAGCGATCCCGCGACCCCCAGCACCAGCGCCAGATACAGGCCGACCGACGTGGCGATCAGCGGGTGGAACAGCCGAAGCCGGATCAGGAAGTGGGCGGTCGGCGAGATGTCCTGCCTGAGGCCCTCGGCCAACGACCGCGCGGGGAACAGCGTGTCGCCGAGCGCCGTCACGGCACCCGAGACGCCCAGGATCAGAGTCGCCGCCAGGGCCAGGAGCAACGCCGGCAGCAAGGCTCCCTGGCCCCGCAGCTTGGGCGCAGGGCCGCCCCGGGCCAGAAACACCGTCATGCCGATCGAACCCAGCAGCAGGAAGGTGTTCGCCAGGTGCGTCGCCATCCAGATGGCCCGGAACATCGAGTCGTTCTGCGCCACCAGGCCCTTCAGAACCAGCCACGCTCCGACCAGCGCCTCCGTGACCATGAACAGGACCGAGAACGCGGCGGCCGTGCGGAGCGGGCTGCGCCTGGGCGAGATCCGCCGCGCCCATCCGTACAGGACCAGCGCGAACGGCAGGCAGAGGCCGCTGCTGACGCGGTGGAAGAACTCGACGAACGTTTTGGTCTCGCCGCCCAGCGGAACGAACACGCCGTTGCACAGGGGCCAGTGCGCCCCGCAACCGTCGCCCGAGAGGCTGGCGCGCACGAAGGCGCCCCAAACGATCACGAGCAGGGTGAACCCGAGAAGGAACGTCGCGAACTTCGCGAACCTTCGGCGGCGGAGGGCCTCGGCCGATTCCATGGCCCCATTGTGCTTTTCAAACCTTGGTTGAACCCTCCATCCGGGCCCAAAGACCGGCCCTGGGGAGGGCAGAATCGGCACAAGGTCCCGAGCGGCATCACACCGCCCTGGACCGACGTGCGGGAGGGCCGGAGAGGGCCCTCAGCGCAGGTTGCGGACGACCTCGACGGCCTTCTGCAGCTGGGCGTCCTTGGCGAGGTTGCCGAGCTCCGGCTCCGTGGACCAGTCCAGGTCGATCCGGTGCTCCGGAATCAGCCCTCCGGACAGATACTGGCCGTCCTCGTCCACCTTGCGCCCGATGTACTCGCCGGACGGCAGATAGTAGCGCGCGATCGTGATCTTCGCGCTGGCCCCGTCGATCAGCTGGAACACGTTCTGGACCGAGGCCTTGCCGTAGGTGTGCTCGCCCACCAGCGTCGCCAGCCGGTAGTCCCGCAGGACCCCCGCGAAGATCTCCGCCGCGCTGGCCGAGTCCTCGTTCACCAGCACCGCCACGGGGACGTCGATGCCCGCCAGCCGGCCCATGGAGGTTTTGGCGGTCTCCTCCTGCCCGCCGCGCATCTTCATCTTCACCACGACCTTGTTCTCCACGAAGCGCGAGAGCACGTCGACCGCGGACTGGAGCAGGCCTCCCGGGTTGCCGCGCACGTCGATCACGAGCCCCACCGGGCCCTGCTTGGCCAGCTTGGCCCACACCCGGTCGAACTGCTCCGCGGTGGGTTCGGCGAAGTTGGTGATCTCCATGTAGGCGACCCCGGTGTCGCCGAGCATCTTGCCCTCGACGCTGGGCGCCACGATCGGCGCGCGCACCGCCTTGATCTGGATCGGCTTGTCCGCGCTGCCCCGGATCACGGTGAGCGTCACCGTGGTCTTGGGCTCGCCGCGGATCTTCGACACGATCTTGTCCAGCTCCATGCCGGCCACCGACTTGCCGTCCACGCCGGTGATCACGTCCGCGGGCTTCAGGCCGGCCTTCTCCGCCGGGCTGCCCTCGAATACGCTCACGATCTTCGCTCCGAGCGGGTCCGCCGAGAGCCTCGCCCCGATCCCGACGAAGTTGCCGGAGGTCTCGATCGCGAACTCCTTGGCGATCTTCGGCTCGAGGAAGGCGGTGTGCGGGTCGCCCAGAGACGCCATCAGCCCGGCGATCGAGGCGTACTTCAGATCGCTCCGCTCGACCTTCCGGTAATACTGCGACGAGATCTTCTGGAACGAGCTGGAGTAGAGCTGCGTCGGCTCGAACGGCTTGGGCTGGGCCAAGCCCACGGCCATCAGGAGATTCTCACCCGAGGGCAGACGGCCCTGCTGGAAGTCGCGCAGGGCGAAGCCCACGACGAAGAAGCCGGCGAACACCGCCGCGGCGGCCGCGAGACGCAGAACGATCCTCACTTCGCACCTCCCTTGCCCGCGGCGACCTGGAACTTGGCGGTCACCAGCGTGTAGGCCCCGCCGTCCGGCAGGGGCACCGTGTCGATGACCCGGGGGTCGCCGGCCATTTGGCTCCCCTTGAGCGTCGCGCCCTTCTGGCTGAGCGCCAGCGCGAAGATCTCCGCCGCGCCCGACGTGTGCCGATCCACCAGGATGGTCAGCTTGGGCGCCTTGGCGTTGCCGTTCTGCACGGCGAAATCGGTCGCCTTCTGCTGTGGGTTGGTCCGCACCAGCTTGCCGTAGGCGCCGGATGGCGCGACCACCGCCAACGCCTGCCGCATCGCCGCGTAATCTCCGTTCGACTCTCCCCGCAGATCGAGCGTGGCCTGCGCGCGCCACCCGAGGACCTCCTTCAGCATCTCCGCGCAGCCCGGAGCGAAGCGCACCACGATCGTCCCGTCCGGCCGCTGGGAGACCACCGGCATCGACCAGGTCCCCTTCTCGATCTTCGCCGAGTACTCCTTGCCCTCGCGCCGCCACCGCACGTCCACGACGCCCTCGGTGCCCGTCATCAGCCGATCCATCGCGCGGAGCGGCATCATGGCGCTCTGCAGGCGCTTGCGCAGCTCCTCCCTGCGAAGGTTCAGCTCCTTAGGGGTGGCCTCGCCCTTCAGCACCTTCTGCTGGAGGTCCTGCAAGGCCTTCAGCTCGTCGGCGCTCACGACCCACTTGCCGTCGATCGCGTCGAGGACGTCGCCCGGCCGCATTCCGGCCTTCTCGGCGGCGCTCCCGGGAACCACGCGGCCGATCACCGCCCTGGGGATCGGGTTGGGCGGCATGCCCTCGTTCTCGGAATCCTGACCGATTCCTGCGGCGTTCGTTTCTCCAGAGTCCTCGAACACCACTTCGACGCCGATGCCCTCGTAGCGCCCACGCTGCGCGTTGCGAAGCACGCGGTACTGGTTCGGGTCGAAGAACCTGCAGTCGACGTCCCGCAGGGCGGCCACCATGCCGCGCACCGCGCCGATGGCGAGCTTGTGCGGGTCCACGCTCGGCTCGACGTAGGTGTCCTGCACCAGTTGGGCGATGCTCTCGAAGTAGGTGGTCTCGTCGATCGGCGTCGGTTGCCGAGAGGCGACCAGGCTGCCCGGGAGCGCGGACTCGGTGATGGCCGCCACGGCGTCGACCTGCGTTCGGCGGTGCATCCCCTGCCAAAGGCCGAACCCGGCGACCGCCGTCAGGGCGAGCACGGAAACGGTGGTTCGAAGAATGTTCATGGGTCGGTTCTCAGACGTTCAACGCCATCATCCAGCTTCGCGACGCGCCTGGCGTGCCTTTCGTCCCGCTCGGGATCGGTCGCGAGGAAGCGATCCAGGATCTTGCGGGCCGTGTCGGCGTCCAACAGGCGCGCGCCGAGGCAGAGCACGTTCGCGTGGTTGTGCCGCCGCGCGAGCTCGGCCATCTCCTCGCTGCAGCACAGGGCCGCCCGAACGCCTCGGAAGCGGTTGGCCGCAATGCTCATACCGATCCCCGATCCGCACACCAATACCCCGAGGATGGCGGGGTCCCGCGCCAGCGAGTCGCAAAGCGATCGCGCGGCGTCCGGGTAGTCGTAGCTGGCGGGCGAGTCCGCCCCGTGCCATTCCACCTCGAACCCCTTCTGGCGGAGCCACTCCGCCACCAGAACGGCCAGCGGGAACCCGGCGTGGTCGGTGCCGACCGCGATCCTCAACGCGCCGCCTCCGCGACTCTGAGGTCGGGGCTGCGGGACCAGGCCTCGCGGGCCTCGTCCGGCACCTTCAGCCCGTCGGCCTTGGCTCGCTGCGCCAGCGCGAGCTGCACGCGCGGGTCCGGATCCTTCCACGCGGACTCCAGAGCCTGCGCCGGGGCGACCGCCGCGGCGGCCGCGCGCACCGTCGGATCGGAGTCCGACAACAGATACTGGGCCACGCGCACGCGGAGCGACTCCGGCACCTCGGCCAGCGCCTGGGCCAGGGCCAGCCTCACCCCGCGGCTCTCGTCGCGGACCCCCTTGACCCCCTCGTTCTGGAACTCCGGCTTGCCGGAGGCCATCAGCCGAAGCATGCTGCGCGCTCGGACCTCGTCGCTGGGGTCGTTGACGCTCAGCCAAAGCAGGCGCCGGCAGACCTGGTCCATGCCCGGGTCCACGCCCTCCACCACCGCCAGACGGACCATCGGGTCCACGTCGTTCAGGTAAGCGAGGGCCATCATCTGCGCCATCGGGTCGCGCAGCCCCGACAGCGCCGAGGCGCCCACGGCGCGCGACCGCCAGCTGCGCGTGGAGAGCAGCGTGCTGATGGCCGAGGCGTGCTTCGGATCGCCCGTTCTGCCCAGCTCGCGGGCGCAGGCTTCCCGCGTGTGGTCGTACCGTCCGAACATCGCCCCCCGGCGCAGAGCCTCCATCGCGTCCGGCGTGCCGATCGCCGCGATGGCCTTGACCGCCTCGTCCGCCACGCGCGGGTTGAACTCCACCAGCAGCGCGGTCAGTTGCGGGAGAGCCTCGGGCGTCGGCACCCTCTGCAGGGCCCGGCACGCGTTGAGCCTCAGGGTGTCGTCGCGCTCCGCGAGCCACCGGGTCAGCAGGGCGGCGTCGCCGGGCTGAGCCTCCCCCGTCCGCGCGATGCGCCAGGCGTAGGCCGCCCGAGCCGCGGGTGACGCCTCCGGCTCCTTCGACGGTTCC
>DPBN01000245.1 GCA_003516955.1 Armatimonadota bacterium
GAACTGCCGGCGGTTCAGGGAATCGAAGACTCTCGCGTGCCAGTCGCGGATCCAGACGTCTCGGATCTCTCCACCGAGCCGCTTCAGCAGCACCGAGTTGTCCGCGCTGCTCAGCACAGAGCCGATGGAGATCCGCTCGATCCTGCCCCCCTGCTCCCCATAGGCGCTGACGACGAGCGGCTCGCCCTTGCCCCACCACTGCCCGGCTTGGATTCTCGTGGCGATGTTGAGCCCGGTCAGCTGGACGTCCTCCACGAAGCCGTCGTCGCCCGCGAAGATGCCGACGCCCCGGTTCGATTCGGCGATGACCCAGTTGGCGACGACCACGCCGCGAACCTTGCTGTAGAGATGGCCGAGCCGCACGCCAGCCGAGGATGACCGGAGGACGCAGCCCGACACCACGATGTTCTGGTTCACCGTCTGCGGCGAGGCGATGCCGGTGATGGCCACGCAGTCGTCGCCGCAGTCCAGCTGGCATCCTTGGATGACGACCCCGTCGCAGCCGCAGAGATGGATGCCGTCCGCGTTGGGCGTGCGGCGATGGTTCTGGATGCGGATCGAGTCGATCAGCACCCGCCGCGACTCCACGATCGTGATGGTCCAGCACGGAGCGCGGCGAACCGTCACCCCGCGAAGGGTGAGGTTCCGGCACCGTAGGAACACCATGCACTGGTTCGGCCGATCGGCCGGCTCGACCGGCGTCTCCGTCACCTGTTCGGGAGTTAGGCGGGCTGCATCCGCTGCGGTGAAGAACGCGTCCGTCTTGACCACGTCCCATCGGAGGAATGGCTCGTCGTTCAGGTCGATCGTCCCCTCTCCGGTGATGGAGACGTTCTCGGCGTCCTGCGCGAACAGCAGACTCTGCGTGTCGCCCCACTCCTCGTGGCGGTACGGCCACACAAGGTAATCGCGGAGATCGCCCGATGCCTGCAACACGGCTCCGGCGGCGAGGCGGAGCTCCACGTTCGATTTCAGCTGGAACGAGCCCGTTCGGAAGATTCCAGCCGGAACGTGGACCGTGCCACCCCCGCTCGCATGCACGCGATCGATGGCGCCTTGGAGGATCTCCGTGCAGAGACGGTCCGATCCAGGCGCTGCGCCCAGTTCGCCAAGGTCCAGCAGCATGACCCATAGGCTACCAGACTGCCATAATGGTCCGGTACATGGATCTCGCCCATCTCCTCGCTGAAACGAGCGCTCTGGTGCGGGAGGCCGCTGGCGTCGCGGTCCGAGAACGGAGCCGGCTGTCCGTGGAGAAGAAGGCCGACGGCAGTCTGGTGACCAACGCCGATCGCGCCACCGAGGAGTGGCTCCGGCCCCGACTGACGGCCCTCGTTCCGGGATCGGGAGTCTGGGGCGAGGAGTTCGGTCGGGACGCGCAGGAGGGACCCACGTGGATCGTGGACCCTGTCGACGGCACCAGCAACTTCGCCTTCGGGTCGCCTCTCTGGGGCGTCAGCGTGGGCCTGGTGCATGGCGAGGAGATTCTTCTGGGCGTCGTCGCACTGCCCGACCTCGGGGAGCTGTACGCCACCGCCAAAGGGTTCGGGGTAGAGCGCAACGGCGAGC
The DNA here is from genome assembly GCA_003516955.1 of Armatimonadota bacterium. Taxonomy (GTDB): domain Bacteria; phylum Armatimonadota; class Fimbriimonadia; order Fimbriimonadales; family Fimbriimonadaceae; genus UBA8783. Next base: position 1,570 of record DPBN01000245.1, read on the forward strand.
CGCTCCCATCGATCCGCCCCGGCGAGATCCTGCCGCACGAGCTCGTGAGCTACTCCGAGTCGATCTGGCACGCCTACCCCGGACAGCGGTTCCCCGGAAAGATGCGGTGCAGCGGCGCGATCGTCGTGGACGGCACGTTCGTCGCGAGCGGCCGCTTCCGAGGGATGATCGGCATGCGGGAGCGCCTCTACGACTTCGGGCCGGTCGTCCTGATGGGCCAAGAGCTCGGAGCGGAGTTCCGGCACGCCGACGGGCGGTTGATCTCGATGGAGACGCTGCTCGCGGGCGAGCCGTTCCGCGACGCTTGGATCCTCTTCCCCCGGGAGTCCGGCTTCTTCCTTCCGCGCCGCAGCGAGTGATCAGCGGCCGAAGATCGACTTCAGGAAGGCGACGAGCTCCTTCCAGCTCGCCTTGTCCGCAGCCGGGTCGTAGCCGGCGGCCGCTCCGGGAGCGGGCTTCGGCCCCGGCACGGTGAAGGCGTGGAGCGCGCCCGGGTACTCCACGAACTTCAGCGCAACGCCCGCCTCGGCCATCTCCTTCTTCAGGTTCTCCACGTCGGCACGGGGCACGAGCGGGTCGGCCCCTCCGTGCAGAACCAGGATCTTCGCGCGCACCTTGCCCTTCTGGGCCGGATGCTTCGTGGCCAGAGATCCGTGGAAGCTCACCGCGCCCAGCAGAGGGGCTCCGGACCGTGCCGCCTCCAGCGCGACCATGCCGCCGAAGCAGTAGCCCATCATCGCCAGCCGGTCCCGCTGCGCCTCAGGAATCTGGCTGACCGCACGGAGCGCCGCCCGGACCCTTGAGAGCAGGAGGTCGTGGTTCTGGTAGTATTTCTGCGCCTCCGCGGCGGACTCCTGCGCGTTCTTCGGTCGAACGCCTTTGCCGTAGACGTCCACCGCGAAGCCGATGTAGCCCAAGCCGGCCACCTGCTTGGCCCGTCCCTCCTCGTAGTCGTCGATCCCGTTCCAGTCGTGCACGATCAGAACCACGGGAGCTTTGTTGAACCCGGAGGGCTTGGCGACGAACCCCTCCAAGACGGTCGAACCATCCCGGTACTCCAACGGGCCGGCAACAATCGAGGTTCCCATCGCCAAAACTCCCAGCAAGACCATGCTCGTCATCGTCTCCGGATTGTGGGGGATCCGCGAATGGCGGCCAAGGATGGTCCCGAAAACGCCACGGGCCCGCCGGTCCAGGCCGACGAGCCCGCACTCCTGCATCTGATCCTCAAGACGCCTGGCGGATCATCTCCTCGGTCATCAGAATGGGATGCCGCCCCTTGGTGACAACGCCCTCCGGCAGGATCACGCGCTTGATCTCCGGCCGGCTGGGAACCTCGTACATCACGTCCAGCATGATCTGCTCGATGATGGCGCGCAGGGCTCTGGCTCCAGTCTTGCGCTTCAGCGCCTCCTGAGCGATCTCGCGGAGGGCGTTCGGATCCACCATCAGTTCGACACCGTCGATCTCGAAGAACTTCTGGTACTGCTTGAGGATCGCGTTCTTCGGCTCCGTGAGGATGCGGATCAGCGCCTCCTCGTCGAGCTGGTCCAGGGTGGCGATCACCGGAAGCCGGCCGATGAACTCGGGAATGAGGCCGAACTTCAGCAGGTCCTCCGGCAGAACCTGGCGCAGAAGGTTCGACGGAACCTCGGACTTGCTCTGCGGGTTAGCCCGGAAGCCCATGGAGTTGTCCTTCATGCGCCGCCGGATCATCTCCTCGACGCCCTCGAACGCCCCGCCGCAGATGAAGAGGATGTTCGTCGTGTCGATCTGCAGGTACTCCTGCTGAGGATGCTTGCGTCCGCCCTGGGGCGGGACGTTGGCGACGGTCCCCTCCAGAATCTTCAGCAGGGCCTGCTGGACGCCCTCACCGCTCACGTCGCGCGTGATGGACGGGTTCTCGCTCTTGCGGGCGATCTTGTCGATCTCGTCGACGTAGATGATGCCGCGCTCGCAAAGCTGCTTGGCGTTCCGCGGATCCATGGCCTCGGCGGCCTGGTACAGCTTCAGGAGGATGTTCTCAACGTCCTCGCCCACGTAACCGGCCTCCGTCAGCGCCGTGGCATCGGCGATGGCGAAAGGCACCTGCAGCATCCTGGCCATCGTCTGCGCGAGCAGGGTCTTCCCCGATCCGGTCGGACCGATCAGGAGGATGTTGCTCTTCTGCAGCTCCACGTCGCTCTGCTTCGGACCCCGGATCCTCTTGAAATGGTTGTACACCGCGACCGAGAGCGACCGCTTGGCGTAGTCCTGGCCGATGACGTACTGATCGAGGAACTCGACGATCTCCTTCGGCTTCGGCACGTGCCCTGTGTGCCCTTCCCCTTCGCCCAGGTCTTCCGCCAACTCCTGACGCACGATGTCGTTGCACAACTCGATGCACTCGTTGCAGATGTACACCGACGGGCCGGCGATGAGTTTCTTGACCTCGTGCTGGCTCTTGCCGCAGAAGGAACAGTAGAATTCGCCGCTGTCGCTGCGTTTGCTTTTTGCCATGGTTTCTCAGATGTCTCCGCGACGGATCAGGACTTTGTCGACGAGGCCATACTTGACGGCCTCTTCCGCGTCCATGAAGTTGTCCCGCTCGGTATCCCGCTCGATGCGTTCGACGTCGTTTCCGGTGTGGAACGCCAGGAGCTCGTTGAGCTTGGCCTTGATCTTCAGGATCTCACGGGCGTGGATCTCGATGTCGGTGGCTTGCCCCTGAAACCCACCCAGGGGCTGGTGGATCATCACGCGGGAATTGGGCAGGCAGTAACGCTTGCCCTTGGCGCCGGCCGCGAGCAGGAAAGCGCCCATGCTCGCCGCCTGGCCGATGCACAGGGTGCTCACGTCGGGCTTGATGAACTGCATCGTGTCGTAGATGGCCATGCCTGCCGTGACCGAACCGCCCGGGGAGTTGATGTAGAAGTGGATGTCCTTGTCCGGGTTCTCGGATTCGAGAAAGAGGAGCTGCGCGACGACGAGGCTCGCGACCGCATCGTCGACGGGGCCAACGAGAAAGACCACGCGCTCCTTGAGCAGGCGCGAGTAGATGTCGTAGGCCCGCTCGCCGCGGCCGCTCTGCTCCACCACCATCGGCACGAGGCCGAGCCCGAGCGGGGTGTTCGCCTCAAAGGGTTCTTTCATGGTTCCTCACGCAGGAATGTGTTCAATCGCGGTTGACGCGAAAACGCGCGAATTCGTTCCCCATCAGGCGGGACGCTGCGTCATGAACTCGTCGAACTCGACGGGCTTGTCGACCACCTGAACCTGCTCGAGCACCCATTGCACGACGTTGTTCTCGATCGCCACCGCTTCCACCGACACCAGGCGCTCCGGATCGGAATAATACCAATTGACCATCACCTC
>DPBN01000155.1 GCA_003516955.1 Armatimonadota bacterium
GATCGTGCACTGGATCGCCAAGAACGAGAGCCAATCGGCCATCTCCGAGCAGGACTTCCTGGGCGCCGAGGCGAAGGTCCTGGTGCCGGTGCGCGGCCGCCTTCCGGGCAAGGTTCGGCTCCAGGTGAAGGGCAGCACGGTGGACCTCGTCGCGATCGCCGAGGACGGGCGCGAGATCGAGGCGGGGGACGAGGTGCTCGTCGTCGGGTTCGAAGGCAACAACGCGCGGGTGGCGCGAAAGGAAGACTATCTCAGGTGAAACCATGATTCTCCAGCTCTTGGCCCAAGAGGCGGGCCTGGAAGCGCTCAGCGGGTTCTCGGCCCTCATCGGCGGGGCGGTGTTCGCGCTCGGTCTGCTGATCTTCTTCGCGATCCTGGCGAAGTCGCTGCTGAAGATCTGCGCGCCGAACGAGGTTCTGATCGTGTCGGGCATCTTCCGCGGCGGTACGATCCAGGGCCGCCGGCGGGGCTACGACACCGTGATCGGAGGCAGGACGCTGGCGCTCCCAGGGTTGCAGCGGGTCGACCGCATGAGCCTCACCCTGATGGAGGTGCCGATCACCGTGCGGAACGCGTACTCGCGCGGCGGCATCGCGATGAACGTCGAGGCGGTCGCCAACGTGAAGATCAGCAGCGACCCCGAGGTGATCGGCAACGCCGTCGAGCGCTTCATGAACCGCGACCTCATGGAGGTGCGCCGCGTCGCCAAGGAGACCCTGGAGGGCCACCTGCGCGGCGTCATCGAGAACCTCACGCCCGAGCAGGTCAACGAGGACCGCCTCTCCTTCGCGGAGTCGCTCACCAAGGAGACCGAAGCCGACCTGCGCAAGCTCGGCCTGCACCTCGACACCCTCAAGATCACGCACGTCACGGACGAGGTCGGCTACCTGGACGCCACCGGGCGCAAGGCGATCGCCAACATCATCCGGGAGGCGGAGATCGCAGAATCGGACGCCAAGCGCGTCGCCGAAAAGGCCGAAGCCGAGAACGCCGGACGAGCCAACGTGGCCGTGGCCAACGTCGACGCCGCCGTCGCGCAGATGACCAACGAGCTGCGGCGCTTCAAGGCGGAGCTGGAGGCGGAGGTTCGGAGCCAGGAGGAGCGGACGCTCGCAGCCGCCCGCCAGGCGCGGGCCGAGGCCGAGCAAGAGCTCCAGCAGGTCCGAGCCGAGCTGGAGGCGCTCCGGCTGCAGGTGGAGAAGGTGCTGCCGGCGGAGGCCGATCGCCGCGCCCAAGAGCTGAAGGCCCGAGGCCAAGCGGCGATCATCCGCGAGCGTGGCCGGGCCGTCAGCGAGGCGCTCGAGCTGCTGTACCAAGCATGGCAGCAGGCCGGGCCGTCGGCCATGCAGATCCAGCTCACCGAAGACATCGAGAAGCTCATCCGCGCCGCCGCCGAGGGGGTTCAGAAGCTGGACGTCGGCGAGATCCGCGTCATCGACGGAGGGGACGGCCGAACGCTGCCGAACTACATGGCCCAGTACCCGGCGATGCTGGAGAAGGTGTTCGAGGCCGTCCAGCGCGCCACCGGAATCGACGTGCCCGGCACCGTGTCGGGCCAGACGCCCGAGGGAGGTTCCCGCCCGTGACCTGGCTTTGGTTCGTCATCGGCATTCTGCTCACGTTCGGCGGGCTGTTTCTGCTCAGCCTGAAGTCGCTGCTGTACATCTGTCAACCCAACCAGGTGCTGATCTTCTCCGGCACTTCCCGGCGGATCGGGGACCGGCGCGTGGGGTACCGCATCCTCAAGGGCGGGATGGGCTGGCGGAGGCCGTTCATCGAGCGCGTCGATTCGCTGGACCTCACCAACATGATCATCGAGCTCAGCGCGCAGGGCGCGTACGCCAAAGGAGGCGTGCCGCTCAACGTGCAGGGCGTGGCCAACGTCAAGATCGCCTCGCACGAGCCGGTGCTGAACAACGCCATCGAGCGCTTCCTCGGCAAAACGCGCACCGAGATCATGGCGATCGCCAAGGCGACGCTCGAGGGTTCCCTGCGGGGCGTGCTGGCTACCATGACGCCGGAGGAGATCAACTCCGACCGCAACCTGCTCGACGAGCGCATCGTGCAGGAGGTCGAACAGGACATGACCTCTCTGGGCCTGATCGTGGACACGCTGAAGATCCAGAACATCACCGACGACGTTCGATATCTGGATTCGATCGGGCGCATCCGCAACGCCCAGCTGCTCAGCTCCGCCCGCGTCGCCGAGGCGACGGCCCGCGCCGACGCCATCGTCCGCGCCGCCGAGAACCGCGAGCAGGAGATGCAGGCCAAGATTCAGGCGGAGACGACCGTCAGCAAGGCGGACGCCGAGAAGCGCCTGCGCGAGGCGCAGACCAGAATGAGCGCCCTGGTGGCGGAGGAGAGGGCCGCAGTGGCCGCGCTCGTCGCCCAAGCGAGGGCGGACCTGGACGTCCAGCGCGCGCGGATCGAGCAGGTCCGCAGGCGGCTGGAGGCCGACGTCGTCGCCCCCGCCCAGGCCGAGTGCGAGACTCTGGAGCAACAGGCCGCCGCCGCCGTCGCGCCGATCGTCGAGGAGGGCAAGGCCAAGGCCGAGGCTCTCAAGAAGCTCGCGAGCAGCTGGGCCGCAGCCGGAGACCAAGCCCGACAGATCTTCCTGCTGCAGAAGCTGGAGCCGATCATCCGGCAGCTCACCGACAGCATCGCGGAAACGCGCATCGAGCGCGTGACCGTGATCGACAGCCGGGCCACCGGCACCGGGGGCTCCGCGACGAACCCCGCCCGACTGCTTGCTCTCAGCGAGCAGATCAAGGAGGTGTTCGGCATCGACCTGGTGGAGAAGCTCCAGAACATCGGGCAGCGGCCCGTGGCCCAGCGGGCGCAGGAAGAAGGCTCCTGATCAGCGGATGGAGATGCGTTGGATCGGGCAGGGCGAACCTTCGCTCGACGTGTAGAGCCATCTGCCGTCCCGGGAGTACGCGATCGCCTCGCCCTGAAGCTCCAAGCCGGTCCGGATCTTGGTCGGCTTGGAGCGCCACCAGCCGTCGGGCCGACCGTCGGGCGCGGAGAACTCGTATGCTCCGAGGTAGGTCCTCAGGACAACGTGCCGACCGTCCAGTGCCACGTCCCCTCCCGTGATCATCTGAGCCTCCGCCAAATCTCCTCCGACCCGCACCTCCCCGACGCGCTGCAGCACGTGCCTGCCGGGCTTCGCCGTGCCAGGAAGAAGGTACACGCCCGAGGGCTTTCCGTGAGTCTTCTCCACGAGGAAGAGCTCGCCGCTGCCGGGCCAGACCATCAGGGCCTCGGCGTCGCGGGGTCCGTCGGGGTACACGAGCTCGAAGGTCTCCACCCTGCGCACGCGCCCGCCGGCGCCGGGCTCCCGAAAGCGATGCACGAACACCGAGTCCCTTCGCTTCTCGTTGTCTCCGATGTCGCCGAGGTAGAGGTACGGAACGCCCCCCACCGTCGCGGACGCCATGTCCTCGCAGTCGCGGACGGAGACCGCGGGCAAGGCGATCTCGGCCGACACCTTGCCGTCCGGGCCGATGCGGAAGACCCGGGCCGAATCGCCGCTGTCGTTGTGCGTGTAGAGCCAGTCGTTGCGGGTCGGGCTGGCCGCCAGCCCGCTGCTCTCCTTCACCCGCTGGTCCCGAACCACGAGGAAGAGCTCGGGGTCGCCGAAGGAGCGTTCCTTCGGCGCGCTCGGGCGGGGCTGGAGCCGCACCTGGGCATGGGGCACGCATCCGGCCCCCAGCGCGATGGCCACAAGAACCACGACCAGCCGAGACTTCATGGAACGAGTGTATCCGCTCCTTCGGGCGAGCTACGGGCGCGCCACCGCAGGAGGTTGTCGTAGAACAGGTACTGGTGCGCCCAGCCGGTGAGCGGCCCGAAGCGCTCGCGCAGAGCCTGACCCACTTGCCGGTAGCGCGCCTCGGTCAGCGCCTTGCCGGTCCACTCGGGGAAGAACAGCCGACAGGCCGCCTGCCACAGGTGCGTGTCAATCGGCGCGGCCTCATCGAAATGCAGGCCGATCAGGCACACGCAGTCCGCGACCTTCGGCCCGACGCCCGGCAGCTCGCGCAGGCAGGCGTGGGCCTCCCCGTAGGGAACGCCCCGCAGCCGGTCCAGCCAATCGCCCCCCAGCTCCGTCAGCCTGCGGGCCACGGCCACGATCGTGCGCGCTCGGTACCCGAAGCCCGCCCCGCGGAGTTCCTCCTCGTCGAGAAGGGCCAAGCGCTCCAGCGTGGGAAACGCGCGCACCGGCAAGCCCGCGATCGGCTCGCCGAGGTCGCCCAACCACCCCACCATCCGGGGGATTCGCTCCAAATTGTTGTTGCTTGTGCAGAGAAAGCTGAACAAAACCTCTCGGGCGCAGCGCGGACGCATGAGCCGGAGGCCCGGCAGGCGGGCCACGTAGGGAGCAAGCTCCGGGGCCAAGGCGACGATGCTCTCCTCAACGTCACGGAGCCGGCGGTCCAGCTGGAACAGCCGACGGAAGCTCCGCTCGTCGGCGTTCGTCGTCACCTCCCACCCTCCGGGCGAACGCCGGCAAACGTAGCCGTCCTGCCCGTCGGCACCAGCCCAGACGTCCTCCTCGATCCGTCGCCAACGGAAAACCTGGCCGCACGAGACGCACAGCGGCAGGTTCAGCTCTCGCTCTGGAACCCGGATCTCGAAGCGGGTCAAAGCGCGCCCTCGGGAAGCATCGCCAGGAACTCGTCCTCCGTGACCACTCGCACACCGAGCTCCTGGGCCTTCTGCAGCTTGCTTCCAGCGCCCGGACCGGCAACGACCAACGTGGTGGTTCGGCTCACGCTTCCAGCCGCCTTGCCGCCCAGCCTTCGAACGGCCTCCTCCGCCTCTTCGCGGGTGAAGCGCTCGAGCTTGCCCGTGAACACGATCGTCTGCCCGGCCAGAGCGTCCCCGCGCGGCTCGTCGACCTGAGCCGGAGACACCCCGAGCGATAGAAGCTCGTCGACCATCGCCCGATTCTCCTCGTCCTCGAAGAACGCTTCGATCTCGCTCGCGGTTCTCGGGCCGACGTCTGGAACGGCCATCAGCGCCTCGTAGTCCGCGTGCCGCAGGGCTTCCAGCGTTCGGAAGTGTCGGGCGAGGTCCTTGGCGCCTCGCTCGCCCACGTGACGGATTCCGAGGCCGAAGAGGAAGCGGTCGAGCGTGCGCGTTTTGCTCCGCTCGATAGCCTCCAGGAGGTTCGCGGTGCTCTGCTCCCCCATCCGCTCGAGGGCCAGCAGCTCCTGCCTCCTGTCGGCCAGCCGGTAGATGCTGGGAAGGTCGGTCAGAAGCCCGAGCTCGAGGAACCGACGGATCTGCTTCTCGCCGAGCCCCTCGATGTCCATCGCGTTGCGGGAGCAGAAGTGCACCAGCTTCGCCAGCGCCTTGGCCGGGCAGGCTGGATTCAGGCATCGCAGAGCAACCTCGCCCGGGTTGCGCCCCACCGGACCGCCGCACTCGGGGCAGGAAGTGGGTTCCTGGGGCTTCGGCGGGTCGCCCTCGCGCTTGTCCAGAACCGGCCCGACGACCTCGGGAATCACATCGCCCGCCCGCTGGACGATCACGATGTCCCCCTCGCGGACGTCCTTGCGCCACACGTCCTCCCAGTTGTGCAGCGTCGCCCGGCTCACCGTGACGCCACCGACCTGCACCGGCTCGAGCTCGGCCACCGGCGTGATCGCGCCGGTTCTGCCGACCTGCGCGGAGACACGGAGAAGACGGGTGAACGCCTGCTCCGCCGGGAACTTCACCGCGATCGCCCACCGAGGCCCGTGCGAGGTCGCCCCGAGCCGCTCGCGGAGGTCGAACCGGTCAACCTTCACCACCGCGCCGTCGATGCCGAACGGCAGGTTCGGGCGCTGGAGCCGTACGGCCTCGATGGCCTGCCAGGCCTCGTCCACGCCCCGACACAAGCGACTCTCCTCGCGGACGGCGAACCCGGCTTCGCGGAGAAGGGCCATCAGAGCACTCTGGCGATCCACCGGCACGCTTTCGGCCGCGCCCAAACCGTAGGCGAAGAAGTTCAGCTTCCGCGCGGCCGTCTGCCGGCTGTCCAGCTGCCGAAGCCCGCCGGCGGCGGCGTTCCGTGGGTTCGCGAAGACCTGCTCGCCCCTCTCGGCCCGCTCCCGGTTCAGCTGCTCGAACACGGACTTGAGCATCACCACCTCGCCACGGACCTCGACCACGCCCGGCCAACCGACCCTCATCCGCAACGGAATCCCGCGCACGGTGCGAGCGTTCTCCGTGATCCGCTCGCCGGTGGTCCCGTCCCCGCGCGTCGCCGCCGCCTCCAGCACGCCGTCGCGGTACGTCAGCGAGATGGAGGCGCCGTCGAGCTTCAGCTCCACGAAGTACTCGATCGGCTCGTCGGTCCCCAAGCCCCTGCGGACCCGCTCGTCGAACGCACGGAACTCCCCTTCCCCGAAGGCGTTGTCCAGCGAGAGCATCGGCTCCAGGTGGCGATGGGAGGGAAACCCCTCCACGGGCGGCGCGCCCACCCGCTGCGTCGGGCTGTCCGGCGTCCGCAGCTCCGGGTGCTCCTCCTCGATCCGCACGAGCTCCCGGAACAGAGCGTCGTACTCCGAGTCGCTGATCTCCGGCTGGTTCAGCACGTGGTAGAGGTAGTTGTGCCGCTCGATCTCTCGGCGCAGTTCTTCGGCCCGGGCAGCCAAGTCCATGGACACGATGTTACCGTCGCCGATCCGGCCCCTAAGGTCATAATGAGCCACCCGTGAGGCACGCGCTCGAGGTTCTGGAATACGCCAAGGTGCTCGACCGGCTCGCCCAGCGTTGCGAGACGGAGATCGGCGCCGCCCTCGCGCGCGGCCTCGAGCCGTCCACCGACCGGAACGAGGTCCAGCGGCGCATGGAGCTTACTCAGGAGGCCTATGCCCTGCTCGACGGCCCGGCCCCGCCCAGCCTCAGCCTGGTCCGCGACCTGCGCAAGGCGGTTCGGCTGGCTGGCCGCGGAGGCACCCTGGGAGGCCAGGAGCTGTTCCAGATCGGGCAGGCCCTGGAGGCCATCCGCGCCTTCCGCCAGTTCGTGATCCCCAGAAAGGCCGACCACCCCACGCTCGCGGCGATGGCGGAGAGCCTCCGCGAGGACAAGGCGCTGGAAGGCAGACTGGCCGCCTCGCTGGAGTCGGACGGCACCGTCAAGGACTCCGCCAGCGCCGAGCTCGCGCGCATCCGCAGCCGGAAGGCCACGGCGGCCCACCGGCTGACCGAAAAGATCCACTCGTACACCGTCCGCTATCGGGAGTACCTGTCCGACCCGATCTACACCACCCGCGACGGCCGGTACGTCGTGCCGGTCAAGGCGGAGCACCGCGGGAAGATCCGCGGCATCGTCCACGACACCAGCGCCAGCGGCCAGACCCTCTTCGTCGAGCCGGAGGACGTCCTCCAGCTGGGCAACGCCCTCCGCGAGCTCGAGGCGGCGGAGCGCGAGGAGACGCACCGGGTGCTCTCGAAGCTCTCCGCCGACGTTGGCAAGATCGCCATCGACCTGGAGGCGAGCCTCGAGGTGGCCGGCCGCATCGACCTGGCCCTGGCCGTCGCTCGCCTTGCCATCGACGATCGGGCCTGCGTGCCCGCGCTCGCCGAGGGCTGCGGCATCGAGCTCCGAGCCGCGAGGCACCCTCTCCTCGACCCGAGCACGGTGGTTCCCGTGGACATCGAGGTCGGCTTTGAGTGGGATGCCCTGTTGATCACCGGCCCCAACACCGGCGGCAAGACGGTGGCCATCAAGACCGTGGGACTGCTGGCGCTGATGGTGCAGTCCGGCCTGTTCCCACCGGCGGACGCCTGCCGCATCGGCCCGTTCACGCAGTTCTGGGCCGACATCGGCGACGAGCAGAGTCTGCAGCAGTCGCTGTCCACGTTCTCTGGGCACATCCGCAACGTCGCCGAGGCGCTCCGCAACCTGAGGCCCGGTGCGCTGGTGCTGCTGGACGAGCTGGGCGCAGGCACGGACCCGGCGGAAGGCGCCGCGCTGGCCAAAGCGATCCTGCTGAGCCTGCAGCGCGGCTCCGCCAAGGTGGTCGCCAGCACGCACTACGGCGAGCTCAAGTCGTTCGCGTACAACACGCCCGGCCTGAGGAACGCCGCGATGGAGTTCGACGCGAAGTCGCTGCGGCCCACCTACCGGCTTCTGCTCGGCGCGCCGGGCGCGAGCCACGCCCTGAAGATCGCCGAGCGCTACGGCCTGCCCAAAGAGGTCGTCGAGGAAGCCCGCCAAGCGCTCACCTCGGAGCAGCAGGACCTCGCCCTGATGCTGGAGAAGCTCGAGATCGCCCAGCGGCAGGCTAGGATCGCCCAGAGCGAAGCGGACCGCCGGACCGCCGAGCTGAAGAAGGCCGAAGCCGCGGCCGCGAGGAAGCTCGCCGAGGCCCAGCAGATCCGGCGCACCGCCCACGCCCAAGCCCGCGAGGAGGTCGAGCGGGTGCTGCGGGAGATCCGCCAGCAGGCCGCCCAGGTCTTCGAGGAGCTGAAGCGCTCCGCCGACCCGCGCAAGCTCCAGGAGGCCAGGCGGCGCCTGCAGGAGATCCAGACCGAGGGCGACCGCGCCGCAGAAGCCTTCCGACCCGACGATCACTCCGAACCCAAGGAAACCGACATCGCTCCGGGACTGCAGGTGAGGGTGGAAGGCTACACCCAGATCGGCACGGTGCTCACCCAACCCAAGGACGGCACGGTGCAGATTCAGCTAGGACCGATCAAGATGAACGTCCCAGTCAGCCGGCTGAGGCCGGTCGGCGAGCCTGCCGCCACGACGCAGACCGCCCGGAGTCGGACCAACCTCTCGCTGAGCCGGGCGCTGAGCGCGGCCACGGAGATCCACCTGCGCCAGATGCGCGCCGAGGACGCGGAGCGGGAGCTGGAGAAGTTTCTCGACGACGCCGTTCTCGCCGGCTTGGACCAGGTGCGCATCGTGCACGGAAAGGGAGGAGGCGTTCTCCGCAAGGTCACCCACGACCTTCTGAGGCGGCACCCGCACGTGCGATCGTTCGGCTTCGCCGAGCCAGCCGACGGCGGACAGGGCGTCACCATCGCCCGATTCAAATAGGTTTCAGCATGAATCTTGGACTGATCGGAGCTGCGCAGGTGGCCAGAAAGCGGGCCTACTGCCCGTACAGCGGCTACGCCGTCGGGGCGGCGCTGATGGACGAGTCCGAGCGCGTCCACACCGGCTGCAACGTGGAGAACGCGAGCTACGGGGCGACGATCTGCGCGGAGCGGGCGGCCTTGGCTTGCCTCGTGTCCGCGGGAGGAAGAGAGGTGCGGGCGGTCGCGGTCGCGACGGAGGACGGCTCGCCCCCCTGCGGAATCTGCCTGCAGTCGCTGTTCGAGTTCTGCCCCGACCCCAGCCTCGTGCCGCTCTATCTCAGCGACGCCGGCGGCTCTGTGCGCTCGACGACGCTCGCGGCCCTGTTCCCGAGCGGCTTCCGGGGCGGCCCTAGGGCGAAGTCCGGCCCAGCATCCTAAGGAGCGCCGGCAGCCTCTCCTTCAGGTCGCTGAGCAGCGGCGTCTGGGTCCGCGCGATCTCGATCAGGTCCAGATCGAGCTCCGCCACGAGCAACGCCTCCTCGACGATCGGCGCGGACGCGATCACGCGCCCGAACGGATCCACCACCATGCTGCCGCCGATGAACCCCTTGCCGCCTTCGAAGCCGACGAGCTGGGCGTTCACGCAGAACATCCCGTGCTCCTCGCACAGCGCGCGGACCATCCGCTCGTACCGATCGTGGTTCTCAATCCGCGGCCCCGCGAAGCCCCTCGCGGGCGAGGCCGAGGGCACCGCCAGAACCTGGGCGCCCCGCAACGCCACCAGCGTGGGCAGGATCGAGTGCCACACGTCCTCGCAGATCAGGTGCCCAACCCGCCCGAAGCGCGTCTCCAGCACGCCGACCTCGTGCCCGGCGCTGACGAACCGCTGCTCGTCGAACACGCCGTACGTCGGCAGGAAGAACTTGCGGTAGCTCGCGAGGACCCTGGGCGCGCTTGCGCCGAGCTCCAAGTAGGCCGCGCTGTTGTACAACTGACCCTCGAACCGCTCGTAGTAGCCGACCGTCGCGTCGATCGGGCGACGCAACCTCCCGGCCAGTCTGGAGCCGAGCTCCTGGGCCAGCTGCTCAGCCCGCAGTGCCAGCTCGATCACGCCACCCTCGAGGAAGTAGCCGGTGGTGGCCGTCTCGGGAAACACCACCCAGTCCGCCCCCTCGACGGAGGCTTGCTCGATCGCTTCGGCGATGCGGTCCAGGTTGCGGGAGAGCTCCCCCTTCTCCGGGGCGATCTGTGCGACGGCCACAACGAGCGCCATGGGCCGAGTTTACCGGTCCTTCGACCCCTTGCCCAGCAGGCGTCGGAACGCCGGCTTCCGGATCATCCACGCCCAAGGGGTGGGGGCGCCCCTCGGCACCACCGGGCCACACAGGACCAGTCGGTTCTTCGCGCGCGTCAAGGCCACATAGAGCACTCGAAGCTCCTCCTCGCGATCCCTCTCTTGGATCGCGGCGACCGTCTTCACCCAGCTCGGAGCCCGGCTGGTGCCCAGCGACAGAACGAGGTGCCCAGCTCTCCGGTCCACCACCAAGGGTCCGGGCCTGCGGGGCCTCTCGTCGAGTCCAACCACGAAGACCACGGGGAACTCCAGACCCTTGGCCTTGTGGATCGTCATCACCCGAACTTCGTCGTCGTCCTCGTCGGACACCGGCGCCTCGCCCTCCGCGTGCCGCATCCGCTCGATCTCCCGTATCTGGCTGGCGAACTCCCACGGGCCGAGCTCGGGGGTCTCGGCGGCC
>DPBN01000167.1 GCA_003516955.1 Armatimonadota bacterium
TTCAGGTAGTGAACATAGTTCGCGAGCGACACCGTGGGCGGAACGCGGTGGTCGCAGAACGGGATGTAGCCGCCCTCCTCCACGAGCGGCGTGAGGCGGTCGATCTCCGCGTCGATCGCCTCCGGCCCCTTGGCGAGGATCTGCTTGTCGAACCCGCCCATCATCAGGAGGTCGCGGCCGTACTCCTTGCGCCACTGGACCGGGTCGGCGCGCCACGTGCCCACCTCGATGGGGAACATGCAGTTCACCCCGCAGTCGAGCCACAGGGGCAGCAGCGCGTCGATCTTCCCGTCGCAGTCCAGCCAAACGATCTTCACGCCGTAGCGGTGCAGCAGGTCCGTGATCTTCCGGTAGCGGGGCACCAGATACTGCTTGAAGTGCTGCACGCCGAGCAGCGGCCCTCCGCTGTAGCACATGTCCTCCCACATGGCGCAGGCGTCCGCGGGAACGCCGGCCGAAAGGGTCTTCTCGAGGTGCCAGTAGATGAGCTGGAAGACCGTCTCGACCATCTCCTCGAACCAGGCGGGATCGTCGTAGACGCAGTAGGCCACGTTCTCGATGCCCATCCAGTTGCGGATCCAGCCGAAGAGGCTCCCGCCACCGATCACCTGGCAGTAGGGGCGGTCCGGCTTGCTCCACTCCCGAACCTTCGCGTCCCAGTCCTCGGGCACGCGGCCGGGCTGGTCCGGCTGGAGCCTGGGAAGGTAGTGCTCACGCCAGGAGTCCCTGTCCACCAGCGTGTGGCCGAGGTGCATGGGGATCGACGACATCCACTTGTGCCTGCGCTGGATGGTGCCGTCCCACGTGAGCTCGATCACCTCGTCTCCGAGGTCCTCGAGGACCTTCTGCTCAAAGCCCGGATAGAGGCCATGGTTGACGCCGACGTACACCCGATCGTAGCGGTCCATCCCGAAGAAGTCGGTGGCGGACCACTCGTCGAGGTGTTCCGGAAGGCCCTGCTGTTTCCAGAGCTCGATGGTTTCGGTCCAGAACCCGAAGTCGCAGATGGGCGCCCGGTCTCTGGGCTCGTAGTTCATGGTGGCGAGGAAGCGTTCCCGTTCGGTCATGGTCTCTGCGCTCCGCAAGGAAAGGAGCCTCCGGTTGTGGCGTCGGCCCGGAGGCTCCCGTTGTGTCGCTGGTTGGGGGCCTCCTCTAGGCCTTGACGAGCTCCCGGGCAACCTGGACGGCGGTCGCGGCGTCCGGCGCGTAGCCGTCCGCTCCGATCGACTTGGCGAACTCCGCGGTGATGGGAGCGCCGCCGATCATCACCTTGACGTTGGTCAGACCCGCCTCGCGCAGCTTCTCCACGGTGGTCTTCATGGCCGGCATGGTGGTCGTGAGCAGCGCCGAGAGGCCGACCAGATGCGCGTTGTGCTCTTTGGCGGCCTGCGCGAAGCGCTCGGGGGACACGTTGGTTCCCAAGTCGACCACGTTGAAGTTCGCGCCCTTCCACATCATCGCCACGAGGTTCTTGCCGATGTCGTGGAGGTCGCCCTGCACGGTGCCGATCACGGCCGTGTACTCCGGCCGGATGCCGCTGGCGATGAGCACCGGCTCCAGCTTGGCCATCGCCTCCTTCATGGCCCGCGCGGCGATCAGCATCTCGGGCACGAACACCTCGTTGCGCTGGAACTTGCCTCCGATCTCGTCCATGCCGGCCACGAGCGCGTCCAGGATCTCCTTCGGATCCATGCCCTCGTTCAGGGCCTGCTCGGTGATCTGCGTGGCGACGTCGCGCTTGCCGTTCACGATCGATTCGGATAGTGCTTTGAGATCTGCCATGGCGGGGGTTACTCCTTTGTCAGTGCGTAGTCTACTGCGCGGAACTTCGATTGGTCCAATGTGGGCAGAACGAGTTCGATGAAATCTGCTTCTTCGTCCGGCGAATCCTCAATCGCCCGCTGAAGGATACCCAACCAGGGCGCCTCGTTGGGTGCGAGGCGCAGGCGGTTTTCTCGGTGGGCGGCGCGGATCCAGTCCAAGGCCGTCCGCGCGGCCGCGAGACCGGCCTGGTACCGGTTGGCCGCGGAGACGATCGACTCGGCGATGGCCACGGCGCAGGCCGGCGTCAGGACCAGGGCCTGCGGGTCGAGCGCGGCGTCCGGCTCGGCCATCCAGTCGCGCAGAAGGCGGGCGGCCTCGGGACCGTCCTCCAGCGCGCGGTTGAACATCCTGCAGTCGTAGGCGAGCTGCTCCAGGCTGACCACCGGGGCCATGCCTCCCAGCAGCTTCACGTTCTGGACCGACTCGTTGCTCCAAGTGTCGGCGGCGGCCGCCGCGACGTTCCCGACGGGGGACAGGTGCGCGCACGCCGCCATCCTGCCCTCCATGGCCATCGGGCATCCGGTGATCGCCTTCAGGATCACGTTCTCGTAGGCGCAGTCCTTGCCCGGGCCGACCGCGCCGCACTCGTAGGCCACCAGGGATCGGACGGCGGAGACCGCCCGCACCACCGCCGCGAACACGCGGGGGATCATCCGCTGCTCCGCCAGCACCATCGCCGTGTTGGCGAAGCCGCAGGCGGTGTCCCCTGCCGCGATGGCCCCTTGGGCGTCGGCGATGGCGCAGATCCGCGACCAGAGGAACTCCATGTCCCGTGGAGCCATCACGCACAGCGCGAACAGCACGCCGTGAAGGTCGCCCATGGTCAGCGCGTCGTCGCAAACCTCCTTGCCACCGACGGACTCGATGCTCAGCAGGTCGGCGCCCGCCTCGGCCCCCCGCTCGAACAGCTCCAGCATGCCGTCGAGCAGCGCGCCGGACCGCATGCGGGGCGGCCTCTCCATCTCGCGGGTGTCGTTGGGCGTGAGGCGCAGGGCGCTCGCCAGGCCGTGCCGGGCTTGTGCCTCCCTCATCGCCTCCAGAAGAATCCCTACGACCTCCATCCCCCAGTCGGGGTTCTCCGTCATCGGCGGGAGAGTCTCCAGCTCGACGACGAGGCCGCGCACGTCCAGCTCCACCGCCCGGCGCAGCACCGCGGCGATCATCTGGCGGTACTGCTCCCGGACCTCCGGCATCGTCTGTCCGTCGACGAACATGGTCGGCAGCGTGAAGTTGATCTCCGGCACCACGCTGCCGGCGCCGATCTCCAGGCCGCTCCGGGTGCGGATCGGGTGGACGGCCCGGCCGAACAGGAGGTCGTCCGGGTTGCCGATCGCGAGTTTCGTGAACGTTCGCATCGTTGCCTCCGCTTCGGGCAACAGTGTGGCCGAGCGGCGCGGCCGCGAGTCCAGAACAGGCCGGCGGGATTGCTGCAAGTTTCGGAACCTAGCAACTAGGCGGGTTTTTGCGAAGGAACGCGGCCCAAGGTACGCAGCGTGTGAGAAGATGTCCCTGGAGGATCTGATGAAGACCCGTACAGCTCTGTTCGTTCTCGCCATCGCCTCCACGGCGACCGTCGCCCGGCCGTCTGGATGGCTCGACACGTTCGACACGATCGACCCGTCGTGGATCACCGACCGCAAGGAGCCCGCCGGCTTCGCCAGCGAGGTGTTCGACGGAGACGCGCGCCTCAAGCTGTCCGTCGTGGGCAGCCAGCAGTCCACGTCCGGCACCTTCTACTTCACCGAGGGCCGCAAGCGGGCCGCCCTGATCAGCACCCCGTGGGAGGTGGCCGGACAGGTGTACATCGACATGGACGCATGGAGCGACAAGCTGGTCCGCTCCGACCTCTGGGCGCGCACCGGTCTGGTTGGGAACGAGACGGACGTCAGCTACCCGATCCTCGGCTTCATCCATAACG
The DNA here is from genome assembly GCA_003516955.1 of Armatimonadota bacterium. Classification (GTDB taxonomy): domain Bacteria; phylum Armatimonadota; class Fimbriimonadia; order Fimbriimonadales; family Fimbriimonadaceae; genus UBA8783. The sequence goes on from DPBN01000167.1 coordinate 3,743, forward strand.
ACCCTAACGACCCGTTCAACGCCGGTTCGACGTCCAAGACCTGGCGGTTCCGGGCATGGGATGCCGAGGCCGGCGGCTGGCAGACCTTGTCCCCGGCGGTGACGTCGGGTTGGCACGATCTGCGCATCCTGGGGGACGGCTCGTCGTTCCGCTACTACCTGAACAACGCTCTGGTCTACACCGACTCCACCGTCGGATCTCCGGTTCAGCTGACCGACGTGTTCGTGCAGGCCTACAACTTCGGCGGGTCGAACGACTACAGCGTGTACTGGGACAACGTCCGCGCGCAGGCAGTGCCCGAGCCGGTCACGCTGGGACTCGCCGCGGCCGCGCTGGGCATCGCAGCGCGTCGCCGGCGGCGCTGATCGAACCTGCAGACCAGCGATCGGGGCGGCCGGGGCGCGATGCCCCGGCCGCCGCGCCTTCCCGCCGTCCGACGGGAGAGGTAAGGTGTAGGCCGTGTCCGAATTGAGAATCATCCCGCTGGGCGGGGCCGGGGAGATCGGCAAGAACTGCACGGTGATCGAGCAGGGCGACGACATGGTCGTCGTCGACTGCGGCCTCTCGTTCCCGAACGAGGAGATGCCGGGCGTCGACGTCGTGCTTCCGGATTTCACGTACATCCTTCAGAACGTGCACAAGGTCCGAGGCGTGTTCCTCACGCACGCGCACGAGGACCACGTGGGCGCGCTGCCCTATCTGCTGCAACAGGCGAACCTGCCGGTCTACGCGACCGAGTTCACCCACGCGCTGATCCGCACCAAGCTGGAGGAGATGACCCCGGTCGGCAGCCTCGACCTGCGGACCTTCAAGCCCGGGGACGTGATCCCCGCCGGCGCGATGTCCGTGGAACCGATCCGCGTCACCCACAGCATCCCCGAGAGCTGCAGCATGGCCGTGCGGACCGAGCACGGCATCGTGCTGATGACGAGCGACTTCAAGTTCGACTTCACGCCCGTCGACGGCAAGTTGACGAACATCACGCGCTTCGGGGAGCTGGCCAAGGAGGGGGTCGTGGTGCTGCTCAGCGACTCCACCAACATCGACCGTCAGGGCTGGAGCGCCAGCGAGCGGGACGTCGCGGCCGGCCTCCGAGCCGCTTTCGCCGAGGCGCAGGGAAGGATCATCCTCACCACCTTCGCCAGCCAGATTCACCGCATCCAGCAGTTCTTCGAGGTCTCCGCCGAGTTCGGCCGCAAGGTGGTGGCCGTCGGTCGCCGGATGGAGCAGAACATCGAGGTCTGCGCCAGGCTCGGCTACGTGAAGATTCCCAAGGGCACCCAGATCCGCCTGGAGGAGGCTCGGAACTATCCTCCCGACCGGATCTCCATCTTGATGACCGGCAGCCAGGGCGAGCCGATGTCGGCGCTGGTGCAGGCCTCCAAGGAGTCGTACGGCAGGCTGAAGATCCAGCCGGGCGACACGGTGCTGTACTCCGCGCGCCCGATCCCCGGCAACGAGGCGGCGATCTGGCGGACCATCAACCGCCTGTTCCGGCTGGGCGCCAAGGTGATCTACGAGAGCCCGGTGCCGATCCACGTGAGCGGCCACGGCCACTCGGAGGAGCTCAAGCTGATGATCAACCTGACGCGGCCGTTCTACCTGGCGCCCGTGCACGGCGAGCCGCGCCACACCTGGCAGTACCGCAAGATGGCGGCGGACATGGGCTATCCCGAGCACCGCCTGTTCGCCATGGAGGACGGCGTGCCGCTGGTCATCACGGCCACCGAGGCCCACTTGGGTGAGCCGGTGCCCTGTGGCCGCGTCCTGGTCGACAACGGCGGCAACCCCGGCGTCACGGAGGACCTGCTGAGAGACCGGAGCAACCTCGCCCAGTACGGCGTGGTGACGGTCACGCTGGTGGTGGACCCCGAGGCGGGCGACGTGGTGGGCGAGCCGCTGCTCAGCCAGAAGGGTCTGCACGACCCAGAGGGTTCGGTCCTCCAGGCGGCGACGCAGGCTCTGGCGACGGAGCTGCGGCAGTTCTCCAAGGAGGACGTGATGGACCCCGACACGCTGCGCCACGCCGCATCGGACGTGGTGCGCCGGGCGATCTTCCGCTTCAGCCAGATTCGCCCCTTGGTCGTGACGACGGTCGTCGAGGTGTGACGCGGCGAGGGCCGCGCCGGAGCTTCCGGCGCGGCCCTCGTGCCGAGGCGAAGCGGGCCTTTCGGCGCTACGGCCTGGGCATCTCCTTGCCGTCCAGGCGCGCGGGGTGCGCCGCCACCGCGCGGTCGCGATCGTCCACCACCTTCGCGGTGAGGAAGAACACGATCTCGCTGCGCGTCTTCGAGTTCTCGGTCCGGCCGAACAGCTGGCCGAGGATCGGAAGGTCCTTCAGGATCGGGATGCCGTAGAACGACTTGCGATCCTGCTCCTGGATCAGGCCTCCGATGGCGATCGTGTCGCCGCTCTTGATCGACGTGACCATCTTCGCTGACCGCTCGCTGGTCTGCGGGAGCTGTCCGCCTCCGGGCACCGGCGTGAAGCCCTTGAGGAACGTCAGCACCGGGTTGAAGTCCAGCACCACGTTGCCGTCGGCGCCGATCCGGGGCGTCAGCTTCAGCTGCACGCCGACGTTCACGGAGTTGGTAGTGACGGTCGTGCCGTTCTGGCTCGCCTGGATGGTCTCGATGTAGCGGATCACGTCGCCCACGAAGATCTCCGTGGGCCTGCCGTCGGTCGAGAGCACGTTGGGCCGGGCGATGACCTTGTTCTTCAGCGCGCCGCTGTCGAGCGTCGCGAGCACCGACCCGGTCGTGTCGGAGTCGAACTTCAGGTCGCTGGACACGTTCCCCGCGGTGTTCGCCGTGCCTCCTACGCTCTGGTTGACGCGGATCGCCTGCAGCGTGCCGCCGGTGAGCAGGTTCCAGTCCAGGCCGATCTTGAGCGCATCCTCCTTCGAGAGCTCCATCACGCGGAGCTCGATCGCCACCTGCTTGGGCGCGCTGTCGAGCATCGCCAGCAGCTCCTGGGCGTCGGAGAGATCCGACTTCGTGCCCTGGAGCAGGAGCTTCATCGGCAGCGTCGAGGTCGGCCGCGACGTGGCCTCGGCCTTGTCCTTTCCGCCGGGCTCGCTCGGCTTGGAGCCGGACCCGGAGGTGATGGACCCGACCAGCGACGGGAAGACCGACGCGTACACGCCCGGAACCCGGGTTCGGAGCGCCTCGATCGCGTCCATCGGCTCGATGTGCTTCAGGTCGTACACGGCGTAGTGGCGCCGGGCCTCCTCCGCCGTGAGAGGATAGCGAACGCCGGTCACCGCGCAGATGGTCTGGTCCAGCTGCCGCGCGAAGTCGGAGATGCCCTCGAGGGCGTCCTTCGGGCCGGAGACGACGATCAGCGTCTGCGTCGGCGCGGCCGCCAGGTTGCTCCCGTTGGACTGCTGCGGGGCGCTCTCGCCCTGCATCGCCGGCTGCACGGCCCCCGGAGCAAACGACGCGCTGCCGCCCGGCTGGGGCACCTGCACGACGCTCTTCAGCTGCTCCTCGGTGAGCTGGTCCCGCACCGGCTCTCCGTTGATCGTGAAGGCGTTGCGGTTCGGGTTGCGGAGGCACAGGTTGTGGACGGCCTTGATGATCTCGTCCGACCGCTGGCTGTAGACGGGGATGACGACGTGGCCCATGCCCTCGCCGGCGACGCGGTTGCCGGCCTTGGCCAGCTGCCGGTCGAGGTCCGCTACGAACGCGGCGACCTCGTCGACCCGCTCCGGCGACCCGACGACCACCAGGTAGGTGGAGAGGCCCTCGCCCTTGCGCTCGGCCTTCAGCTCCACCTTGCTGGCGGAGGACCGGCCCTCGGTGCCGCTCTGGCCGCCCGCCGCGGCGCCGCCGGACGAGGATTCGCCGCCCTGCGCGTTCGGGCCGCCACCGGCCTGCTTGCCCCCGGAGCCGAGCTGCGACTCGGCCGTGCTCTTCTTGCCCACGTTCGTCTCGGCGCTGGTGCCGGCGAGGATCGCCTCGTTCTCGAGCACGATGTCGTACACGCCCTTGGACGTGAACTGCGGGAGGGCCTTGAACGCCGCGGCCTTGATCTGCACGCCCTCGCCGCTCAGCAGGCGCACGACGCGCGTTTCGCCTGCGGCCTCGGCCTTTCCGGCCAGCTGGGCCAGCGACTCGCTGAACCGCGCGGCGGTAGTCACCACGTAGGTCTGGCCGACCCTCGCATACCGCAGGCCCGCCATCGTGGTCACCAGGTCGAGGGCCTCCGTGAGGCTCACCTTGGCCAGGGACACCGTGATGTTGCCGCTCACCTCGGGCGAAGTGACGATGTTGACCCCCGCCTCTCGGGCGATCGCC
>DPBN01000308.1 GCA_003516955.1 Armatimonadota bacterium
GGGGCCCCCGGCGCGAGACCTCGGCGAGGTACGCGTCCGCCAGCCCCAAGTAGGGGTAGGTCTGGAGCGCCCGCTTCAGCCTCGCCGCCGCCTTGTCCAGAACGTTCTGGACGGCCTGCTTGCTGCAGCCGCGCAGCTCGCCGATCTCCCCGAGCGTCCACCCCGCGACCCTCAGACGCACCACCTGCTCCTGCGTTTCGGTGAGCCGCGCCCAGGCCAGCAGGCCCTCGAACTCCAACTCGGCGAGCGGCGACTCCGGCCTCGCCTGGGCGCACAGCCCGAACCTGGGCTCGCGGATCCGGCTCGCGCGCTCCTTCGATCGGAACGTGTCGTCCCGGTAGAACGGCCGCTCGCGGTCCTGTCCGCACCGGGCCAGCAGAGCGTCCGCCCGCTGGGACAGGGAGGCGGGGGTGCATGCGACGGAGGAGGGATCTTCGCGTTCGGACATGGGGAAAGTACCGTACATCAGTCTACTATAAGACAGACGAAACAGAGCGTCCCTCGTCAACCCGGCCGCCGGTCCCCGGGTCCGCCCCCCACGCTAGGTATAAGGAATCCGATGATGCACGGCATGTCCGCCGGCGGCCCCAGGAAGCTGAAGCCAGGGACCGTGCGGCGCGTGATCGCCACCTTCCGCCCCTACAAGGCGCAGGCCCTCGCCACCGCCGTCACGGTCGTGGTCGCGGTGCTGCTCGGGCTTCTGCCGCCCTGGTTCCTGCAGATCATCATCGACCAGGGTCTGACGCGGAAGGACCTGCACATCGTGACCGTCTACTCGATCTGGACCATCGTGGCGACGGTCGCGGCCTCGGCGCTGACGCTGCTGTACGGCTACTGGAGCGTGCTGATCGGCCAGCGCATCATGGTCGACCTGCGCAACAACCTGTTCGACCACCTCCAGGGGATGTCGCTCCGCTTCTTCACGTCCACCAAGACGGGCGAGATCCAGTCGCGCCTGATCAGCGACGTGGCCGGGGTGCAGACCGCCGTCAGCGACGCCGCCACCAACACCCTCTCGAACCTCGCCCTGGTGGTCACCACCATCGCCGCCATGCTGTTCTTCGACTGGCGGCTGACGCTGCTCAGCGTCGGGGTCGTGCCGCTCTTCGCCCTGGTGGGCGCCAAGGTCGGAGGATGGGCGCAGAGGATCCGAAGGGGAACCCAGGAGCAGACCGCCGAGCTCAACGCCCTGATGCAGGAGACGCTCTCCGTCTCCGGCGTGCTGCTCACCAAGACCAGCGGACGCAAGGACCTGGTCACCCAGAAGTTCCGAAGCGAGAACGCCAAGCTCGCCGAGTGGCAGATCAAGGGCCAGGTCGTGAACTACGTGTTCTTCGGCCTGATGAGGATGATCTTCTCGCTGGTCCCCGCGCTGGTCTACTGGCTGGCCGGCTGGCTCATGGCCCGGGGCGATCAGAGCATCACGGTCGGCGTGCTGGTCGCCTTCACCGCGCTCCAGTCCCGCCTGTTCTTCCCGCTCACCGGGCTGATGAGCGCGCAGGTCGAGATCATGGGATCGATGGCGCTGTTCGAGCGCATCTTCGACTATCTGGACATGAGGCAGGACATCACGGACCGGCCCGGCGCGATCGCTCTGGAGCCCTCGCAGGTCCGTGGCGAGGTCCGCTTCGAAAACGTCTCGTTCCGCTACGACGACGAGACCGACGCGCACACGCTGAACGGCATCGACTTCGTCGCCGAGCCGGGACAGCTGGTCGCGCTCGTCGGCCCTTCCGGGGCGGGCAAGACCACCCTGACCTACCTCATCCCCAGGCTGTACGACGTGAACGAGGGCTCGGTCAAGATCGACGGGATCGACGTGCGCGACATCAAGCTCGAGAGCCTCGGCAAGCTCGTGGGCGCCGTCACGCAGGAGACCTACCTCGTGCACACCACCATCAAGGAGAACCTGCGCTACGCCAAGCCGGACGCCACCGACGAGGAGATCGTCGAGGCCTGCAAGGCGGCCGCGATCCACGACCACATCGCCGGCCTGGAGAACGGCTACGACACCGTGGTCGGCGAGCGCGGGTACAAGCTCTCGGGCGGAGAGAAGCAGCGCATCGCCATCGCGCGGGCGATCCTCAAGAACCCGCGCATCCTGATCCTCGACGAGGCCACCTCGGCCTTGGACACGCGCTCCGAGCGGATGATCCAGGCCTCGCTCGGCCGCCTGATGAAGGGGCGCACGACCTTCGCCATCGCGCACCGCCTCTCCACGATCCTCGCCGCCGACCAGATCCTGGTCATGGACAAGGGACGCATCGTCGAGCGCGGGCGGCACGAGGAGCTGCTCGCCCTGGGCGGCCTCTACAGCCGCCTGTACCACGAGCAGTTCGAGCGTGAGCCTGAGAGCGCCCTGGAAGAGACCGACGCCCCGTCGCTGATGGCCCCGGCTAGCGAGCTGGCGTGACGACCAGTCGGCGGAACGTCACCGGCCCGTGGTCGCCCTGCAGGAACAGCGGGCCGGGTTCGGCCTCGTCGCTGTCCAGCGCCCCGCCGGTGATGCCCGGAATCTCGGCGTGGTCGTGGATGGTCACGCCGTTGAGCACGATCGTGACCGTTCGGCCAACCAGCTCGATCTCGGCGCGCTGCCACTCCCCCGCGGGCCTGGCCGCGTTCACCTTGGGCGCCAGGAAGCCGTAGATCGCCCCGCTGTTGCCCACGCCGTTGCCGCCGCCGGCGTCGTCCAGAATCTGCATCTCGTACCGCCCGCGCAGGTAGATGCCGCTGTTGCTGCCCTGCGGGTAGCTGTACTCGGCCTCCAGCCGGAAGTCGCCGAAGCGCGCCTTGGTCACCAGGTCGCTGCCCACGCCGGAGTTCGCCAGCATGCCGTCCTGGATGGACCAGCAGAACGGAGCCTCGGGCGAGCGCGCGGTCCAGGCGTCCAAGCCCTGCGCGATCAGGTCGATCGGCTCGCCCCAGGCTTCCACCTTCCGTCCAGCGAAGTCGGGCGCGCGCTTGGCGGTCCAGGCGACGGTCGAGCCGTCGTTGTCCAGGAACGTGCCGCGCAGGCCCTCACCATCGGCCTCCGCGACGAACTCCAGATCGGTCTTCCTCGGCTCGTACTGGGGCTTCAGCGCGAAGCGCAGCCGGCCGCCCTCCAGCTGGAACCGCTCGATCGGCCGGGCGCTGCCCACTTCGCCCACGAGCCTGCCCCGGAGGCCGTCCGGCCCCTCCTCGATCTCGAACCACGTCGGAAACGCCCTGCCGGGCCGCTCGATGGTCGCGTCCCAACGACCCAGAAACGGGTTCGCCCTCTCCATGGCCGCAGGTTACCCCTGTCCCGCGCGGTCGGTGGCGCATTCCCAGCGCCCCCGGAGAGGAGGAGAATGGGCGGAACGCGGCTCCCCCGAGCCCCGCCCGGAGTGGAGACATGCAACTCGCATAATCCTCGTTCGTTCGGCGCGGCGGCCGCCTGGCTTCCCTCGCCCTGCTCGTCTGCGCGGTCCCGCCGCTTCTCGGCGGCTGCGCGCGCGGGGAAAGGCCGGAGGCCCAGCAGAGACGCGACGTGCAGACCCGGCAGAAACTCGAAGCCGAGACCCCGGAGAGACTCGAAGAGAAAAGCCCGGAAAGACTCGAAGCGGAGGCCCGGCAAAAACGCGAAAAGACGATGCGCTCCCTTCAGGCCCAGAATCCCTTCTACCACTTCCGCGTTCTGCCGGCTGAGGAAGGAAAGAAGGTGGTCTTCAACGCTCCCCTCTCCTTGTCAAAGTGAACTCCGTGGAGGTGCAGTGCGGCGAAACGAGAGCGTGGTCCATCGTGAAGCTGACGAGCAAGCACCCGAAGAAGGTCAAAGCCGAGATCTGGATCTCCTACTGGGACGACGATGGACGCTTCCTCGCCAAGGGACTTCTCCTGGATGTCTTCAAACCGGGCGAGACGAAGACCCTCGAAGAATTCACCCGGATTCCGGAGATCACCGGGGACATGACGATCGCGAGGCCGACCATCGTCAGCGTGAGTGACGACCGCGTGGCTCGGATCGAGCCATGGCACGAGGAGCTCGGTCGCAAGGTGGAGAGGAAAGCCATCCGAGCGGAGGAGGCCGTGCGCGGCCCCCGCCCCAAGATCCCCTCCTGGGGCGGCATCTGCGAGGAGGTCGACCATTTCTTCGCCACCGCCATGTGGTCCAGATACCGTGATATCCAGTACGTGGGGCAGACGGAGCCGCTACTCTACGGAGACGACGCCTGGTGCGTGGGCGTACGGTTCCGGGAATGGTTTGGTGCCCCCGAGTTCGTGCTGAAGCAATGGGGCTTCGTCATCCGCAACGGGAAGGTGGACGGGATTATCGTGGGATTCTAAAGGCTTGGTCGGCCCGGCCTCCGGCTAGAATCCGTCCCCGTTCCCGCCCACGATCGGACCGTAGAGGTCCGGCCTGCGGCACGAGAACACGGTGGACTCGTACCGGCCGGGGATCACCACGTTCCGCTTGTTCCGCGCCAGCGACAGGTCGAGGTCGGCCAGGATGGTCTCCTCGCCGTCGCCGGCCTTGGCGAGCGTCTGGCCGCCCACCCCGTAGATGCCGCTCTTGCCGATGAACCGGAACCCGCCCTCCTCACCGACGCGGTTGCAGGCCGCCAGGAACACCTTGTTCTCCGCCGCGCGCACCGGCGCCATGAAGTCCGCCGCGAAGTCCGCGCCCTCGGGCCAGTTCGTGGGCAGCACGATGAGGTCCGCTCCACGCAGGGCCAGCACGCGCGCCGCCTCCGGAACCCGCAGGTCGAAGCAGACCAGGATGCCGATCCGCCCGAGCGCGGTCTCGAACACCGGCAGATCGTTCCCCGGCGCGACGAACTTGTCCAGCCCGAGCTCCGGCAGGTGCACCTTGCGGAACAGGCGCATGCCCCCGTCCGGCTCCGCCAGGATCGCGCCGTTGTACAGCTGGGCGTCGTCCCTCCCCGCGAAGCCGAACACCGCGTGCACGCCGTGCCGCTCGCACGCGTCGCGGACCGCCAGAACCGGCTCCGGGGCGCTCACGACCTCGTGCCCCGGTCCTTCCCGCACTTGCAGCGCGACGGCCTGCGCCGCCTCGCACGCCTCCACGCAGTATCCCGTCAGCACCGCCTCGGGGAACACCGCCAGGGAGACGCCCATCGAGGCCGCCTCGGCGATCCGGTCCGACACGCGCCGGGCGTTCGCGTCGGGGTCGCCGAACGCGACGTCCATCTGGAAGCAGGCGGTTCTCAAGCTACTCCTCCAGCCGCATCCATGCGGAGATGTTCTCGACGATGTGGATGTTGCGCAGCGCCTTGAGCGAACGGAGGAAGTCCGCCTCGCGGCACGGGTGGATCAGGAACACGATCTCGATGAGGTTGCGCTGGCCCAGCGGCCGCGCCTCCATGGCCGAGATCGACACGTTGCAGTTGCCGAACACCGTCGCGATGCACCCGAGCGCCTTCGGCCGGTCCTGGATCACCATGCGCAGGTAGTAGCGCGAGCGCAGGCTCTCGAGGGGCGCGGGCTTGGCCTGCTCCTCGGGCATCACGAAGTTCGCCGCTCCGCCGATGCGGATGTTGCGGCACACGTCGATGAGGTCTCCCACCACCGCGGAGCCGGTCGGGTCCGCCCCCGCCCCTCGGCCGCTGAACATCACGTCGCCGACGAAGTCGCCCTGCAGCCACACCGCGTTGTACACGCCGTTCACGCTCGCCAGCGGGTGGCTCAGCGCCACCATGGTCGGATGCACACGCGCCAGGATGGCGCCGTCCGGCATCCTCTCCACGATCCCGAGCAGCTTGATCCGATACCCGAGCTGCTTGGCGAAGTGGATCTCGCGGGTGGAGATGCCACGGATCCCCTCCCGGTGCACGGCCTCCGGCGGCACCACCTGGTCGAAGGCGATCGTGGACAGGATGGCCAGCTTGTACTGCGCGTCGTAGCCGTCCACGTCGTTGGTCGGGTCGGCCTCGGCGTACCCCTTGGCCTGCGCCTCCGCCAGAGCCTCCTCGAGCGGCTTGCCCTGCTCGAACATCTGGGTCAGGATGTAGTTCGTGGTGCCGTTCAGGATGCCCATCACCTTCAGCACGTCGTTGCCGGCGAGCTGGTGCTTCATGGGCTGGATCAGCGGGATGCCGCCACCGACCGCGGCCTCGAACTGAAGGTCCAAGCCCTGCTTCAGGGCGAGCGCGACCAGGCGCGAGCCGTGCTTGGCCAGCAGCTCCTTGTTGGCGGTGATCACGTGCTTGCCGCTGCGGAGCGCGGTCTCGACGAGCTCGCCGGCCGGTTCGAGGCCGCCCATCAGCTCGAGGATCACGTCGATGCTCGGGTCGGTGACGATGCTGCGCAGGTCGGTGGTCAGCAGCTCCTTGGGAGCGATGCGCGGCTTCTCCGCGTCGCGGATGCCGATCTTGACGATCTGGATGTCCGTGCGGGAGCGCCGGCGGATCGCCTCGCGGTTGTCCTGCAGCATGCGGAACGCCCCGGTGCCGACGGTGCCGAAGCCGAGCATCCCCACGCGCACCACGGGCAGAGGTTCGGAGACGGAGGTGCGGGTCATGCGATGTACAGCAGAGGCTGGCCCGCCTCGACGAGCTGGCCCGGCCTCGCCACGATGGAGGTTACCTTGCCCGAGACCGGCGCGGTGATCTCGTTCATCACCTTCATGGCCTCGATGATCGCCACCACCTGACCGGCCACCACGCTGTCGCCCTCTCGCACGAACGGCGGCGCGCTGGGCGAGGGCGTCGCGTAGAACACGCCCGCCATCGGGCTGGTCACGGGAGTCCCCAGGTTCACGGGAGTCGGCGCGGCCGGCTCGGCGCCGCCGGCC
>DPBN01000309.1 GCA_003516955.1 Armatimonadota bacterium
GCGGGGCCGGTGCGCCAGAGTCGGCCCCGCCGCACCACAACCTTCACGGAGGAAACTCATGAACAAGCTCGCAGCTCTCGTCGCCGCGCTGGCCCTCGGCCTCTTCATGGTGGGTTGCTCGGAGAAGACCGAGGCCACCAAGGAGGAGGAGCAGGCCTTCCGCAACATGGGCAACATCAAAGAGCCCCCGCCCGAGGCCGTCCAAGGCATGCAGGAGGGCCTGCAGAAGGCCGCGGAGCAGCAGGCGCAACAGCAGCAGGGCGGCAACTGACCCGCCCGAGACCCGCGGGGCCGGCGCTCGCGCCGGCCCCGCAACGTCATGGAGGAACATTTGCGATGATTCTTCTGGCATTGGCGGCCGCGCTGGCGCAAGGGCAAACCTACACGGTCGACGCGGACCGTTCCGAACCCATCTCCCCGTACATCTACGGGGCGAACTTCCCCGACTGGCGCCGCATCGGCGCGATCTTTCCGCTGGCGCGGCAAGGCGGCAACCGTATGTCGGCCTACAACTGGGAGAACAACGCCAGCAACGCCGGCAGCGACTGGCACCACCAGAACGACGGGTACCTGGGCAAGACCGACGAGCCGGGCTGGACGGCGCGCACCTTCCTTCAGGAGGCCCAGCGCTACGGCGCCGCCGTGCTGCTCACCGTGCCCTGCACCGGCTACGTGGCCGCCGACAAGAAGGGTGACGGCGACGTCGGCCAGACCCCGGACTATTTGAAGACACGCTTCGTCCGCTCGCTGCCGCGCAAGAACGGTCCGCGCGCCTATCCGCCCGACACCAAGGACGGCGCCGTCTACCAGGACGAGTTCGTAGCCTGGATCACCAAGATCGCCCTGCCCAACACCCCGGTTTGGTTCAGCCTCGACAACGAGCCCGACCTCTGGGGCCACACCCATCAGCGGATCTGGCCGAAGAACCCAACCTACGCGCAGATTCTGGAGATCGGCAAGAGCTACGCGGCCGCGATCAAGGCCGTCGCGCCCAAGAGCCTGGTTTTCGGCCCGGCCAACTACGGCTGGATGGGGTTCCGAACGTTCCAGGGCGCTCCGGACGCCAACGGCCGCGACTTCGTGGACTTCTACCTCTCCGGCATGCGCGAGGCCGAGAAGGCGGCCGGCCGGCGGCTGCTCGACGTCCTGGACATCCACTGGTACCCCGAAGCGCGGGGCGGAGGCGTCCGCGTCACGTCGCGCCAAGCGACTCCGGAGCTGGTCGCCGCGCGCGTGCAGGCGCCCCGGTCGCTCTGGGACCCGACGTACGTCGAGGACAGCTGGATCGCCGAGAACCTGGGCAAGAAGCCGATCGCGCTCCTTCCCGGCCTGTTCGCTCAAATCCGCAGGCAGTATCCGGGCACGAGGCTAGCGATCACCGAGTACGACTACGGCGGCGGGTCGGACGGCAGCGGTTTGGTGGCCCAGGCCGACGTGCTCGGCATCTTCGGGCGCTACGGCGTGTTCGCCGCCTGCCACTGGGGCATCGGCGCCGACCGGCCCGCGACCGTCGCCGGCTTCCGCTGCTTCCGGGACTACGACGGGCGTGGCGGCAAATTCGGCTCGCGCTCGCTGAAGGTCGACGGCGGAGATCCGGCGGTCTCGTCGCTCTACGCGTCCCTCAGCCCCGAGAATCCGGGTCGCATGGTGATCGTCGCGATCAACAAGAGCGGCGCGACGGTGCCGTTCCGCATCGCGCTGAAGGGATTCCGGGCGCGCTCGGCTCTGGGATACCGCAGGGACGGCGCGAACCTCGCCGTGCCCGTCAAGTTCTCGCCGAAGGTCGAGGAGGGCTCCGTCTCGTTCGAAGCCCCTCCGCTGAGCGTGAGCACGGTGGAGCTGGGCGGCAGAGGCTAGCCCAGCCGTTCTGGGTAAAGGACACTGTGCTTCGGCCTCCCCTAAGGCGGGAGGCCGCTCTTTTCTTCAGTACCCGTCGTCCTCGTCCGGGTCCGAACCCATCTCCTCGTCGGTGTAGACACGACCGCCGCCGAACAGCGTCTCCACCTGCAGCGGATCGATGAGCACCTCGCGCGGGCGCGGACCGTCGCGCGGGCCGACGATGCCGCGCTCCTCCATCTCGTCCAGAAGACGGGAGGCGCGCTGGAAGCCGATCGAGAACTTGCGCTGGAGCATGGAGGTGGACGCCTGCCCGCGCTCCACGACCCACCGCACGGCCTCCTCCCACAGCGGATCCAGCTGGTCGTCGCCGGCCGCTCCGCCCCGCTCCCTGCCATCCTCCGAGGCCTCGACCGGCTGGAGCGTGTAGGCGGGCTTCTCCTGGGCCCTCCAGAACTCGCACACGGCGTCGATCTCCTGCTCCGAGACGTAGCAGCCCTGGATGCGGACCGGCTTGCTGGCGTCGATGGGGAGGAAGAGCATGTCGCCGCGGCCGATCAGCCTCTCGGCGCCGGCCTGGTCCAAGATGGTCCGCGAGTCGATCTGCGAGCTCACGGTGAAGGCGATGCGCGAGGCGATGTTCGCCTTGATCGTGCCGGTGATGACGTCCACCGACGGGCGCTGGGTGGCGATCACCAGATGGATCCCGGTGGCGCGCGCCAGCTGGGCGAGCCGGCAGATCACCGTCTCGACCTCGGCGGCGGCCTGCATCATCAGGTCCGCCAGCTCGTCGATGATCACGACGATGTAGCTAAGGCGGTCCTGGAACGACGCGCGGGCGTTCCATCCCTCGATGTTCCGCACGCCCTCCTGGCTGAACAGGTCGTAGCGGCGGTCCATCTCCCGCTTGACGGCGCGCAGCACCGCCGGAGCCATGCTCACGTCCTTCACCACGGGGCACAGCAGGTGCGGGATGTTGTCGAACAGCGTCAGCTCGACCCTCTTGGGGTCGATCATCACCATGCGCACGTCCTTGGGCGTGTTGCGCAGGAGCAGGCTCATGATGATCGCCGACAGCCCGATCGACTTGCCGGAGTTCGTCGCGCCGCCGATCAGCAGGTGCGGCATCCTCGTCAGGTCGGCGTATTTGTTCACGCCGCTCACGTCCTGACCCAGCGCGACGTACAGCCTGGACGGATGGTCGCGGAACTCGGGCGTGTCGCACACGTCGCGCAGGGTCACCGTGGTGGGGTGGACGTTCGGCACCTCCACGCCGATCGCGGACTTGCCCGGGATAGGGGCCTCCACCCGCACGTTGGACGCCGCGAGGTTCATCGCGATGTTGTCCGCCAAGGCCGTGATGCGGGCCACCCGGATGCCCGGGCCGAGCTGGACCTCGTAGCGCGTGATCGTGGGTCCGGTCGCCACCTCGACCACCGTGGCGTCGATCCCGAACTCCTCGAGCGTCCCCTCCAGGGTGCGGATGTTCCGCTCCATCTCTTCTCGGCTCCGCTTGGGCCTCTCCGGCGGTGCGGCAAGGAGGTTCATGGGTGGCAGCTGGTAGCCCTCCTTGGGGATCGACTCGAGCGTCGGCCCTCCCGCCTGCAGGGTCTCACGGATCACGGGTCTCCTTTTGGGCGTCCGGGCCTCCGGGCTCGCCGCAGGCTCCTGCTCGGTCACCCGCTCCTCGCGGGCCGGAGCC
>DPBN01000114.1 GCA_003516955.1 Armatimonadota bacterium
GGCTGGACCGAGCGCGCTGGGAGGGCGTTCCTTGCTGGGAGCTGATCCCGGCGGCCACGGGTGCGACCGTCGCCCAAGCCCTCGAGGCGCTCGCCGGCGAGCGGGCCTAGGCCGAGAGCTTCGGGTGCGAGTGCACGGTGAACCAGTACTGCACCAGCTGCGTCACCAGCTCCTGGAACCGGTCGAAGTTCACCGGCTTGCGGACGTAGCTGTTCGCGCCCAGCTCGTAAGCCTTCCGAACGTCCTGCTCCTCGTCCGACAGCGTGAGGACCACGACGGGCAGACGCTTGGTGGCCGGATGCGAGCGCAGGCGCTCGAGCACCTCGAACCCGGTCAGTTTGGGAAGCTTGAGGTCGAGGAGGATCAGCATCGGGTACCGCGCGCCATCGCGGTTCACCAGCCCGTGGGGTCCGAAGAAGTAGTCGACCGCCTCCTGCCCGTCCCGAACCACGTCGAGGTTGACGGCAACCGGGCATTGGGCCAGAGCGCGCACGGCGAGGCGCTCGTCGTCGGGGTTGTCCTCGACCAACAGAATGGTCCTCTGCTCCTGATCGGCCAGCCGCATCGTTGCACCCCCAGGAACCTTTGGTCCGGGTTCGCTCTCCCGGTTCCATTATCCTCTGTGGCGGACCGTCGGCACAACGTGGGGCCTTGGACCTGCCACAATCGGGGTGCGGGGCGCGTAATACCGTTCAGCGAAGGCTTCCCATGGATTCGGCCTACCCCTACCTCTCCCGCATCGTCCGGCCCGAACAGCTTCACGGCCTCGAGATCAAGGAGCTCCAGGAGGTCGCGCGCGAAGTCCGACGGGCGATCGTCGACCACGTCAGCCGCACCGGCGGGCACTTCAGCTCGAACCTCGGCACCGTGGAGCTGACGGTGGCGCTCTACTCCGCGTTCCGCCTTCCTCCGGACCAGGTGGTTTGGGACACGGGTCATCAGGCCTATCCCCACAAGCTCCTCACCGGCCGCCTGGAGCGCTTCGGCACGCTGCGCAAGCACAAGGGTCTCAGCGGCTTCCTGCGGCGCGAGGAGTCCGAGTTCGACGCCTTCGGCGCGGGGCACGCCGGCACGGCGATCTCCGCCGCCCTGGGCTTGGCCTTGGCGCGCGACCTTCGCGGCGGGAAGCACCGCGTCGCGGCCGTCACCGGCGACGCCTCCATCGGCAGCGGGATGAGCTGGGAGGCGCTGAACCACGCCGGCGACAGCGGCACCAGCCTGACGGTGATCCTCAACGACAACAGGATGTCGATCGCCCCGAACGTGGGGGCGCTGACGCAGTACTTCGCCCGTCTGCGCAGCCGCCCGCTGGTGCAGGACCTGGCTCAGCGGGCCAAGGACGTCGCCCAGCGGCTGCCAGGGCCGGTGACGCGCGTGGCCTCGGGCATCCGGCACGGGGTGACGCACTACTTCGCGCCGGAGCACACCGGCACGATCTTCGAGGAGCTGGGCTTCGAGTACATCGGCCCGCTCGACGGCCACGACCTGCCCGTTCTGGTGGAGGTCTTCCGCAACGTCGCCGAGCTGAAGGGGCCGGTGTTCGTGCACGCGCTCACGGTCAAGGGCAAGGGGTTCGAGCTGGCCGAGGAGGACGCCCGCAAGTGGCACGGCGTCGGCCCGTTCGATCCGGAGTCGTGCGAGATGAAGGCCAGCAAGGGCCCCCGCACGTTCACCCAGGCGTTCTCCGAGGCGATGCTGGAGGTGGCCGAGGACCCGGCGGTGGTGGCGATCACCGCCGCCATGCCGGACGGCACCGGGCTGTCGGCGTTCGCGGCCAAGCATCCGGACCGCTACTTCGACGTGGGAATCGCCGAGCAGCACGCGGTGACGGTGGCCGCGGGCATGGCCGCCGGGGGCCTGAAGCCGTTCTGTGCGATCTACTCGACGTTTCTGCAGAGAGCGTTCGACCAGGTTCTGCACGACGTCTGCCTCCAGCGGCTGCCGGTCCGCTTCTTCCTCGACCGTGCCGGCCTGGTCGGAGACGACGGCCCGACGCACCACGGCGCGTTCGACCTGAGCTACCTGGGCCCTATCCCGAACTTGGTCCTGATGGCCCCCCGCGACCCCGACGAGCTGGCCGAGATGGTGCGCTTCGTCGCGGGTTACGGCGACGGGCCGATCGCCGTGCGCTACCCGCGCGGATCGGCCGACCCGGGCCTGCCGGAGTCGCGCACGCCGATCGCCCTGGGCCGCGACGAGACGCTGCTCTCGGGGTCGGACGTGACTCTGGTCGGCGTGGGCAGCATGGTCGGCGTGGCCTGGGCGGCCGCGGGCCGACTGAGGGAGCGGGGCGTGCAGGCCGGGGTGCTCAACGCCCGGTTCGTCAAGCCGATGGACCGCGACGCGATCCTTTCCTGCGCGCGGTCCTCGCGCGGGCTGTTGGTGCTGGAGGAGAACGTCGGCTGGGGCGGGTTCGGCGAGCGTGTGCGGGAGGCGGTGCAGGAGGCCGGCCTGTCGTGCCCGGTGCGCGTGCTGTCCCTGCCCGACGCGTTCGTCGAGCACGGCCCGCAGGACGTGCTGCGGGCGGAGTGCGGGCTGTCGGCGGATCGGGCCGTGCAGGCCGCGCTGGACCTCGCGGCAGGAAGGGCCGCCGTGGAGGCCCCGGACAGGGTGAGCAGGAAATGAACGTTCAGGAACCGCTTCCGAAGGAGTATCAAGGGCTGGAGCCGGACGAGCTCCGAGAGAGGATCCAAGCCGCCAAGCGCGCGCTCGGCGGTCGGCTGGTGGTTTTGGGGCACCACTATCAGCGCGACGAGATCATTGAGCACGCCGACTACCGAGGAGACAGCTACAAGCTCGCCAAAGACGCCTCGCGGCACCCGGAGGCGGAGTTCATCGTGTTCTGCGGTGTGCACTTCATGGCCGAGAGCGCCGACATCCTGACGCCCGAGAGCCAGAAGGTGATCCTCCCGAACTTGGCGGCCGGCTGCTCGATGGCGGACATGGCCAGCGCGTTCCAGGTGCGCCGCTGCCTGCGGGAGCTGGAGGGCGTGCTGGGCCCGCTCGAGGGCAGGATGATGCCCGTCACGTACATCAACTCGGCGGCCAGCCTGAAGGCGATCGTCGGCGAGCGCGGCGGTACGGTCTGCACCTCGACCAACGCCCCCGCGGCGGTGAAGTGGGCGCTGGAGAGGGCCGAGAGGCTGCTCTTCTTCCCCGACCAGCACCTGGGCCGCAACACCGGGGCCGCTCTCGGCTTCGACCCCGACGCCGACATGGCGGTGTGGGATCCCTCCAAGCCGCTCGGCGGCCTGACGCCCGAGGCCATCCGCCGGAGCCGGTTCCTCCTCTGGAAGGGCCACTGCAGCGTGCACATGCGCTTCTCGGTCGAGCAGATCGAGGACGCCCGCCGCCGGCATCCGGGGGTGCGGGTGATCGTGCATCCCGAGTGCCGCCGGGAGGTGGTGCAGGCCGCCGACCTCTACGGCTCCACGGAGTTCATCGTGAAGACCATCCGCTCGGGCAAGCCGGGCGACGCCTGGGCCGTCGGCACGGAGATCAACCTCGTGAACCGCCTGGCGCGCGAGCATCCGGAGCAGACGGTGTTCTGCCTGGACCCGGAGGTCTGCCCCTGCTCGACGATGTACCGCATCCATCCCAGCTTCCTCTGCTGGGCGCTGGAGAACCTCACGCAGGGGCGGGTGGTGAACCAGGTGAAGGTGCCCCCGGAGGTCGCGGCCCCCGCCAAGCTCGCGCTGGACCGGATGCTCGAGCTCGCGGGCTGAGCCCGTGGCCGGGAATGCTCTCCCCGCCCGAACTCATCTCCATGCGGTCCCAGACGGCACGGCCGCGGCGATCGCCACGGCCTTGATCCCGTCGCATCGGGAAGCGGACGGAGGCCGGGCCGTTCCCAGCCGCCTTGGAGGCCGCAAGACGAAGGGGGCCGTGGCCTCCAAGGCCCCGACCCCCTCCTCCCTGCAGACCCAGCCGCGTCAGTTGCCGGGGCTATCCGCGGCCTGCTCGTCCTTGGGTCTCGCGGAGCCCATGTCCGACTGCACCATCTGGCTCTTGGGCGACGGGGCGTTCGGGTCTTTGCTGCCGTAGTACGCCCCCGGCTTGCCCTGGCTGCCGGACCAGACCGAGTAGATGCTGAGCGCGGCCGCCAGAACGGCAACCACAGCCAGCACGATCACGAGCGTCTTGCGGTCCTGCATGTCAGCGGTTCTTGAACGCCTCGTCGTAGTGCATCAGGTTGTAGGCCTTGTTGGCGTCGGCGGTGACGGGATCGGTCAGCCACAGCCGGTCCATCACCTGCTCGCGCTTCATGCTCTTCGCGTGGCCGTCCACGAACGCATAGTTCGTCTGCCCGCCGTAGCCGCCGATGGCGATCTTCTCGCCCGGCCCGCACCAATAGTAGCCGGGGTTGTAGTTGGGCCAGAGCTCGATGCCGTAGATCGCGGGATCGTTGAACACCGGCCGCCGGCCGTCGATGCTGTACGCCTGCAGCCCGTTGAAGTAGCTGAAGCTGGCGTAGTAGGGGTACATGAAGATCGTCTGCGCCGGGGCACCGATCGACGTGGCCGCGAGCGAGGGGCCGCTGCCCGCGGAGAACGTGCCGTTCGTGCGCATGTTCGACCAGCCCGAGACGCCGAACGACACGATGTTGCCCTGGCGGTAGTAGGTGAACGAGTAGCTCAGCTCTCCGCCGGGGGTGTTGGGGCCGCGGTCGGGGCAGTCGTCGCGGGGGATGTTGTCGTTGGGCGACTTCCAGATGGCGCGGTTCTTCACGTACGGCAGCGTCGCGACGGCCCCGTTGTTCACCTGGAAGCAGTTCACGATCGGGTCGCCGGGGCAGCCCCAGCGCGGCGTGCCGTTGCGAAGCATGACGAACACGTCGTCGTAGTCCGTGTTGTACATCATCACGCCGAGAGTGATCTGCTTGAAGTTCGACAGGTCCGACGTTTTCTGCGCGGACTCCTTGGCTCGGGCGAAGACCGGGAACAGGATGGCGGCGAGGATCGCGATGATCGCGATCACGACCAGCAGCTCGATGAGAGTGAAAGCACGCTTGTAGCGAATCATGGTGACACCCAGCCGGGGTGCAATCGTCCCCAGCATAGCTACAGGATAGGATAAGGCAGGTTCAAACGCCAAATCCTGCCTGGGACGAAAGACCATCAGCGCTCGGCGGGGCGGACGGACCGGGCCACGCGGTACATGGCCACGACCTTCTCCGGTTCCACCTCCGCCAGAACGTTGTGGATGTTGCAGAACACGTAGCCGCCGCCGGCCGAGAGCGTCTCCACCGCGCGCCGGGCGACCTCCTCCACGTCCTGCACGGTGCCGAGGGGCAGCGTCGCCTGCGAGTCCATGCCTCCGCCCCACAGCGCCAGGCCGCACTCGTCGGCCCTGGCCTTCCACTCGGCGGCGGTGTGCCCGCCCGCGGTCCACTGGACCGGGTTCAGCACGTCGAACCCCGCTTCGCGGATCAGCGGGATCAGCGCGTACACCGCGCCGCAGGAGTGCAGGAACGTCCGGCACTCGGGCGCGCCTTGGCGCCAAGCGTCGTTGGCCGCGCGGTAGTAGGGCAGGAAGAGGCTGCGGAACGTGTCGGGCCCGGCGATGAGGTTCTGCTGCGTGCCCCAGTCGTCGGCGGACATCATGGCGACGTCCACCAAGCCGCGGACGCGCGGAGCGATGAGGGCGATGTTGTGGAGCGCCCGCTCGGTGAGGATCTCGTGCAGCTGCCGGACGGTGTCCGGCT
>DPBN01000116.1 GCA_003516955.1 Armatimonadota bacterium
GAAGGCCCGTGGCCGTCGGACGATCGCTCGGCGAACGCCGGGCCGAAATCGGGAATCCCCACGGGGGGCAGAGCTGGGCGACGCCCGGTTGCACCCACGTGCGGCTCTGGGCGACACGCTGGGCGCCAGAGCGGTCGCAGGACCTTGGGCCGGGCTCGTCCGGGGAGGCTCTGTGCGCTGGAGCCGGAAGGACCGGCGCGAGTCGCCAACAAGCGCCGAGGGCTCGCCGGCCGGGCCGGACCGCCACGGAGGCCGCGCCGCGATGAGGGTCGTGCTGTCCACCACGGTCCAGGCGCACACGTTCGACGTGGCGCGCGAGCTGCAGCGCCGGGGCTGGCTGGCGGCGCTGTTCACCGGCTATCCGCGCTCGCGGATGGCCGCCAAAGGCCTGAGCGGGCCGGAGGTCCGTTGCTTCCCGATCCCGGTGCTGGCGGGGATGCTGATGAACCGCCTGGTCCGCTCGCAGCGGTTCGCCCTGCGCACCGAGGCCTGGCCGAAGGTGCTGTTCGACCGCTGGGTCGCGCGCCGTCTGCCCGAGTGCGACCTGTTCCTGGCCACCTCGTCGGTGGGGCTGGCCAGCGGCAGGGCGGCCAAGGCGCGCGGAGCCTTCTGGGTGTGCGACCGTCCCTGCAGCCACATCCTCACCCAGAACCGGCTGCTGGACGAGGAGTACCGCCTGCACGGCCTGCGGTGGCCGGGCATCAGCCGGGCGATCGTGGAGCGCGAGCTGGCGGAGTACCGCGAGGCCGACGCGGTGCTGGTGGCCTCGTCGTTCGCCGAGCGGTCCTTCGTGCGGGAACACGGCTTCCCGGCCGAGCGTCTGTGGAAGGTGCCGTACGGCATCGACCTGTCGCGCTTCCACCCGGACGGCGAGCCGGACCCGGCGTTCTTCGACGTGCTGTTCGTCGGCCAGTTGTCGTTTCAGAAGGGGGTTCCTTACCTTCTGGAGGCCTTCGATCGGCTGGAGGTTCCGAACAAGCGGCTCACGCTGGTGGGAGCCGAACAGCCTGGCATCGATCGGTACCTCGCGCCGTTCCGGGATCGGCCGGACGTCCGGGTCGCGGGCGTGCTGCCGCAAGAGGGTGTTCGGGGAGAGATGAGCCGGGCACACGTGTTGGTGCTGCCGAGCGTGCAAGATGGATTTGGGATGGTGACGGCGCAGGCGATGGCCTGCGGCTGTCCGGTGGTGGTCACGGAGAACTGCGGCTCGGCGGACCTGGTGCTGGGCCCACAGGTCGGTCGGGTGGTCCCGGCTCGCGATTCCCAAGTTCTGGCGAACGCGCTGAAGGAGCTCGCCCAGAGTCCGCCCGACCGCGCCGCCGTGCGAGCCGCGGCCTCCCAGGCTGGCGGATGGGACCAGTTCGTGGATCGCCTAACTGGCCGCTGCGTGGAAACGCTGGGGAGGGAAGCGTGTCCGTGCTGAGCCCGACCATCGCCCGGCGGGACGCCGAGCCGGCCCTGTCGCCGGAGGAGCGTGCGTACGCGGCCGAGCGGCGCCGCACGAGGGCCATCCGGTTCTGCATCTGGGCGTACATCGTGCTGTGGATCCTCGAGGGTGCCTTGCGGAAATGGGTTTTCCCCGGCCTGGCCAACCCGCTGGGCATGATCCGCGAGCCGTTCGTGGCGGCGGCGTACCTGCTGGCGTTCCGGGCCGGGGTGTTCCCGCGCAACTTCATCGTGTGGGTCAGCGCGATCCTCTGCTTCGTGCTGATCCTGATCGGCTACTTCCTGATCGGCCTGCCGATCGGGGTGATGGCCGCCGGCGTTTGGGCCTACTTCTGGCCGATCCCGTTCATCTTCCTCATTCCCAGGGTGATGGACCAGTCGGACGTGCACCGGGTGGCGAAGTTCCTGATGCTGGTGGCGATCCCGATGGCCCTGCTGATGGCGGTGCAGTTCAAGTCGCCCGCCGGCAGCAAAATCAACGCGATCGTGGGCCAGGAGGAGTACGTCGAGTCCTGGTCGACGAAGGAGGTGGCGGGCGAGGTCCGCCCCTCCGGCACCTGGAGCTACGTGGGCGGCGCCTCCAGCTTCTACATGCTGGTTGCTGGCGTGGTACTTGCATACCTCACGGAACGGCGTCGCGCCTCGGCATCGCTGTGGGTCGCGTCGCTAGTGAGCGTGCTGCTGTCCACGCTCGTCAGCCACAGCCGGACGCAGGTGTGGGGGATCGCGTTCGTGCTGGGCCTGTACATCCTGTTTGGCCTTCGAGTGTTGTCTGGACGCTTGAATCGGCTGGTGCTCGGGGTGCTGCTGATCGCTGTCGCGGCAGTGGCCCTTCTCTCGACGAAGCTCGGACAAGAGGGCATCGATGTGCTAGAACATCGATTCACCTCAGCGGCAAAGGTTGAGTCGTTCACCGACCGGATGTTGTACACCTTCGTGCCACCCGACCCGGCTTCCGTCCCTCTCGGCGGCTTTGGCCTCGGCGTCGGGACAAACACCGGGGCGCTCTTCCTGGTGGGGCGGAGGGCATTCCTCCTCGCAGAGAACGAGCCTCCCCGCGTCATGATGGAGTTCGGCTATGCCCTCGGCATCATCTACCTCCTTTTCGTGCGTTTCGGCATCGTTGCTCTGATGGCGGCTGTGGCATGGCGACAGAGCCAGCTCGGCAACCTGTTGCCAGTTGGCATCTTGGCGGCTGGCGCGTTCATGCTGGTGGCGGGCACTTGGGGCACTCCACCCATCCAGGCTTTTGCCGTGCTGTGTGCCGGTCTGTGCCTCGCGGCCGCCAGGCAGCTGCCTTGCAGAAGTGGGACGCGCCGTCTGCGACAGGACCTGCCGGCCTAGGGCCGTCTCATGCGCTTCCCGCAAAGAGGCTGTGCGGTGCCCTGCAGCTTCGTGCTTCTGGACGGCTTCCCGCTCGCCTGAAGTCGCCTCGCTCGAGTCATACAACGAAGCCCTTTTCCCGTCTGAAGTACTCCCAGTCCTCAGGCAGACGTTTGACCGGGCGGGCAGGAACACCGCCGTAGAGACAGCCCTCCTCCTCGTACGCTTTGTTGACCAGGCTCATCGCGCCGACGACGGAACGGTTCGGCACCACGGACCCTCCGAGAAACACGCAATGGGTTCCAATAAAGCATCGCTCGCCGATCCGTATCGGCTCTGCGTGCTGGCGGTTTCTTGCTAGGTCGATGCTGTGCGTGAGGATGGTGGAACGGATGCCGGCGAAGGTGGTGAACGGGCCGATCTCGACGGTCGCCGTGCAATCGATATAGTGGCGGTGGGTCACGGCGGCATGGTCGCCGATCCGCAGCGCCGGGTAGCGCTCCTGGATGTGCGCGAAATGACCGCCTCCGCCCAGCGGGAAGCCCGTGATCCAGTTCATGTTGCCGAGGCGCGCCGACTCGCCTAGATGAATCTCCTCCACCCCAGCTGTGCAGAACGTCAGGTGCCCCACCCGTGCGTGCGGACCGAGGACCAGCCTCTTCGCGAGCAGGATGGAGAGACCCACTCGGGCCGTGCGGTCGATCTCGGCACCCAGCAGGGAGCAGAGCAGCCAGCGCCGGATAGGCCATGGCAGCAGCAAGGTGGCGAACCATACGAAACGTCGAAAGTGCCGATTGCCCTTCATGTCGTCACCAGTCGCTGATAAAGCTCGACGTATTCCCGAACCATGCGGTCTGGGTGGAACCGCGGTGCGTTCCTTTTGGCCGCCTCCGCCCATCGCTCTCGGTCTCGAAACGCCTCGAGGACGGTGGCTATGGATCCCTCGGGATCTCCGGGATCGATAAGCGGACAGCTTCCAGCGGCGACCTCCCTCATCGGCTCGCGGTCGGAGGTGATCACGGGGCAACCGCAGCTTTGCGCCTCGATGATTGGCAGTCCGAATCCCTCGAAGAGCGAGGGAAATAGGAAGAAGAAGGCGCCCGAATAGAGGGCTTGGAGCTCCTCGTCGCTTGGCCTTTCGACCGAGAAGATGTCGGCCTCTATGCCCAGCTTCGTCGCCAGCTCCCGTAGCTGGTCGCTCAAGCCGGCGCCGGCGATCACGATGGGGAAAGACTGACCCGCTTTGCGGAGCGCGGATGCGAGCCGGAGCAGCCAAGGCCTGTTCTTCCGATGTAGGCCGCTGGACACGTTGAGCAAGAAGGGCCTGTCGCGGGGCACGCCGAGCCGATCCAGCAGCACCTTGGTTTTCTCTTGCGGCAGAGGCTCCATCGGCTTGTACAAGCTGTTCAAAACGAGGGTTGTGCGGTCCTCGGTCAGACCTGTGATCCGAAGAACGTCCCGATGGGTGAATTCGGACACACAGGCCACGTGATCCGCGGCCCGGAGCCCTGAAACGATCCATCTTTGCTGTAGCTTTCCGAGGAAGGATCGCTCCAAGCCTGGGAGCCCCTCGAAAGCACCCCGAACAGCCAGCATGTCATGGCAAGTGACGAGGACCTTCGACCGCCGAAGGGCCAGGCAATACATGGCGGAGCTGTGATCCATCACGTGGATCAGATCGTACTGCCCGTCGGCACGCCGGAGCGCCGAGCGGAAGAGGAGGTACTTGTCCAGATACGCGAGCCACTTGTTGGGCATCGAGCCTCCGCCCACAGATCCAAGGCGACACCTGGGGTAGATCGAAGACACCTCCACGCCGTGGGATGGAAGACGCACCAACAGGCACGACTCGAAGCTCAACATTGATTCCTGACGATCTTCTCGGTAGTTCCCTAGGAGCGCCACACGCATTGCTCTTGCTCTCTCTTCCCGAAGGTGCTGGTCGTGGGCCGTGAACGACAGTCTGCGCTTGCCGGTTTGTTCAAGGGGTCACATCGAGCTCCAGAAAGCACCCGCCAGCTTGCCGCCAGAATACCGCCGTGCAAGAAGTGTGCCACGGGCTTGGGAAACTGGTGAGCAGTAGGCGGACCTTGTACCGCTTGATGAGCCCGACTTATGGGAGGCAGGATAGCACGTGTGCAAAGCAGGAGCAGCGAAGGCGCCATCGTTGGAGTAGGCTTTGGCTGATGCAAAGCGACACGGGTCTGGTAGAGGCCTCTACAGCACCCCGGTATCTTCACGTCATTGCTTCGGCACGGCTCGAAACGGGGGGGCCGATCGAGGGCGTGCGCCAGAGGGCGCGGGTGCTCCGCGAGCTCGGCTGCGAGACCGAGCTCGTCTGCCTCGACGCGCCGGACGAGGTGGACGCCGAGGCCATCGGCATGCCGGTCCACGCTCTGGGCCCCTCGCGCGGCTCGTACCGCGCCAACGGCCGGATCGTCCCCTGGCTGCGCGAGCACGCCCCCCGCTTCGACGCCGTGACGGTGCACGGCATCTGGCAGCAGCACGACATGGCGGCCTGGCGCGCCCTGCGGCGCGGTCCCGTGCCCTACTTCGTGTTCCCGCACGGCATGCTCGCCGCACAGCAGACCCAGGCCGTGGGGGCTTCAGGCCAGATCGAACCTGGCAGCTGGGTCGGCACATTGGTGCTGCGTCAGGCTCAGCTGTCGCAGGGGGAGCAGCAGAGTCAGTTCAGTTTCGGTCTTGTCATGAGAATACTCGCCGAAGACAGAGGTATTCTCATCGACATCCCAGAACAGGGTCTCTTTTCGTATCCCATCGACCGATACTCCATCGACGCTGACCGGATCAGCCTTGTGCTCGATGCGTTTGGCGCCGACGAAGAGCTCATCTTTTCCGGAAATTTTTTGAGTTCTTTTGTGCCGAAGGGCGGCAACCGCAAGGGAGGTATCGTCGGCACGGTCCGGGGACGCTCGTGGAGCGGCTCGTTCTCGGTGAAGAAGGAGATGGTGGAGCCGCCCCAGGGCGAGATTTGCATCGATCTTCCCGTCGAGGGTGGGATGCTTCCTGCGACGCTCACCTTTCCTGTCCGCAGCAAGGCGGCGCTCGATGCGCAGGCGCCCGCGAGTTTTCCCCTCGTCATTCTCGTCGCAGGGGCAGGGAAGGCCGATCGAGACGGCAACAACGTCGACGTGCCCGGCAAGATCAATTCCCTCAAGCAGCTGGCGGAGATGCTGAGGGAGCGCAACGTGGGCACGCTCCGGTACGACAGAAGAGGGACGGGGGAGGCCTACAAGCTCGAGGCACCCGGCATCATGACGAGTTTTTCCCAGCACGTTGCCGACCTCGCCGCGGTGATACGGACCGTCGCTGCGCTGCCCCGACAGGGTAGGCTGATCGTCGCCGGCATGAACGAAGGGGCCTGGATGGCCATGGCTGCCCTGAATGCATTGGGCGATGGGGCTTCGGTCGTCGATGGCCTCGTCGTGCTCGATGCGAGCGGTGAAAGCCCTATGGAGCGCTTGCGGCAGTCCGTCGAAGGGCTCGACCAGGAAAGCCGCGAAAAAGCCCTCGAGGCCGCTCACGCGCTCGTCGACACAGGGACCTTGATCGATGTGCCGGACGACCTCGCCACATTTTTCTCGCCAGGACGCAAGGATTGGCTCGCGACATGGCTCGCGTTCGATCCTGTCGATGCGCTGAGGAGAGTCACCGTGCCGGTCCTCCTTGTGTACGGCGAACAGGACATGCAGGTGAACAGGGCTGCGTTTGCAAGGCTCACCTCCGCGAAGC
>DPBN01000005.1 GCA_003516955.1 Armatimonadota bacterium
CCTGGTCCTGCTCCTGGAGGCGGTGGTGATGCCGCGGTTGACGATGCCCACGAACACGAAGCCCAGGATCAGCAGCACGCCCAGGATGATCATGGCCATGACCAGCGTCTGGCCAGCATCCCTTCTCCGTTCCACAGCCTTTGCCATTCCGTTGCCCGGTCTCATGGTTCCCCTATCGCAGGAAGTTGCGCACCGTCGCCGTCGCCTTGAGCGTGACCGACTGCGGGTTCGGCTCCGCGGTCTGCGGGAAGTTGCGCATGGTCAGCAGAATCTCCACGATCCGGCGCGAGTCGTAGTCGACGGTGACCGAATCGCCCGGCGCGGTGAATTGGAAGCGGTACGTGACGCGAATGTTCCCCGTGGGCAGCGGCACGTTCGGATCCGAGTTCAGCTGGATGTAACCGGCCTTGTACCGCGGCTGGATCACCGCGGAGACGAGGTTGTTCGGGTCGTAGGTCGCCGGCGGGTTCGGCAGGCCCAGCAGGCCGTAGTCGTCCGGCTCGCGCAGGTTGGTGTAGTTGATCCGGTACTGGTTCGGTCCCGGCTCGCCGGTGGTCCGCGAGTATCGGATCGGCTGGCCGTAGTGCGGACCCGGGTTCTGGTCCGGACCGATGACCACCTCGGACCCGGGCACGATCGTCGCCCGCGGGAAGCCGATCGCGGGGTCAGGGTGCAGGGGGCTGGGCGTCCCGTCGGCGTTGGGCGTCACCCTCAGGTCGATGAACCGGTGGATGTTGGGCCGAAGCGACGGGTTCTCCTGCCAGACCTTGTTGAACAGGCTGTTGATGTCCCCGTAGTCCGACAGCTGGCCTGAGAGCGTCCCTGCGGTGCCCGGGGTCTCCTGAGGCCCGCAATCCTTGGTCGGCGCGTTGTCGAACGGCGCGCCCTCGTCCGAGCCCAGTTCGCGCACGTCGAAGCTCGCAAGGACGCGGCCCGACTCCGGCTCGACCCAGAACGGCGCGAAGGCGGCGCGGATGTCCGGATCGCCGAGCGCGGCTGCGTTCAGGGCTCGCGAGAAGGCGTACTTCGCGCCCGCGCTCGAGGCCGCCAGATAGACGCCCAAGTCGAACGTCGGCGCCGAGCCTCCCGGAGTCCTGGTCCAGAGCACGGAGCCGGAGGGGTCGACGAACGCCTCGTTGTAGGCCCCGCCGGGGGTCCAGCCGTTCGGCCAGAGCCGGACGATCGCGCTCGACCAGCCCCCGAGCCGCGTGGTGAACACGTCGCTCGCGATCCGACCGATGCTTTCGGACTCCTCGCCGAGGCGCACCGCGGACTGTCCCTCGGCCGGCTCGCTGCTCACCCGGGCGGGCCGGAACTCGATCAACGGGACGATCCGCGGGATGTCGCCGTCGTAGGCCACGGCCCGGCTCGCCTTGTCGTAGACGGGGCGGATCATGTCGTAGCGGCTGACCTCGGTGACCACCGTGGCCCGCGCGAGCCAGTTGCGGATGCGCTGGGCCTTGGCCGCGGTCCCGTCCGCTAGGAAGAACGCCGGGTCGTCCAGGATCGGAGCGCCGCTGGAGTCCACGTCGAAGAGCGCGGTGTTGGCCGCGTAACCTCCCGCCTGGAACAGCACCGGCTGCACCTCGGCGCGGTAGAGCACGTACAGGTTGTCCCGTTCGCCGTTGCGGTCCATCAGCAGGCCGTCGTAGGGGTTGTTGTACGGCCGGAACGGATCCCTCAGGCCGATCCAGTAGCGCACGATCGTGGCTCCGGGAGCGACCGGCAGCACGATCTGCCCCTTCGGCGCCTTGAGCGTGGGGTCGATCTTGCCGGTGTTCGGGTTGACGAAGCCGCCGCCGGCCCTCTGCCCCTCCTGGGCGGGCTTCAGGATGTCGAGCTTCGTGTACCGCAGGCGCACGACGACCGGAGTCACCCTGTCCCGGCCCGGGACCGCGAGGTCCAACGCTCCGCGGTCGCCGCTGTTGTCCCGCACGCCCGCGCTGTTCGAAATCTCGGCGGTGATCCGGTCCAGCACCAGCCGGGCGCTGTCCTGGGCGTCGGCGAAGGCCTGCGCCGAGCGCACCAGGTTGAACCCCTGCACCAGGGGGATGATGATGATGCCCATCAGGATGGCCGTGATGAACATCACGGTCAGAAGCTCAACGAGCGTGAAGGCCCTTCGTCGGTTAGCCATCAGTCTCCACTCCGCTGGAGGAACGTGTCGGTCTTGACCACGCGCCAGTTTCCGAGCCACCGGTTGAACGCGTCCAGGTTGTCCGCTACGTTTGGACCGAGGGTGAACGCCGCCGGGTTCCACAGGACCCGCACCGAAACCGAGGCGCCCTTCACGCGGCGCACCGCGTAGCCGTAGGTGGCGAAGTCGAACCCGACGGCCTCCGGGTCCACCGACCGGATGTCCACGTAGGGCAGACCCAGCGGGTCCGCCGGCGCGCCCTGGATCAGGAAGTCCAGCCCCTCGAGCACCCGGCCTGTCGCGTCGCCGGCGCGGCGGTACACGATCTCGCCGATCTGAACCTTCTTGCCGGCGTCCATCCACGGGAAGTAGATGCGCGTCGGCAGGCCGCCGAAGCCGCTCGATCCGCCCACGTAGAACTGCGCGACGCCGGGCCTATCCCACGATTGCCGGAAGACCGCCGGCGCCGTCAGCACCTGCACGGCCCACTGGCCAGAGGCCTGGTACAGCGCCCGAAGCGCTCTGCCCGAGCCGTCCACCGTCGTGGGGGCCGTGGCGCCAGGCAGCATCAGATCGATCTGGATCCCGTTCCCGGGATCGCCGTCCTTGTCGCGGAACGTCACCAGTCCGAGCGACTTGTCCACCGTGTAAGAGTCGGGATGCACGGTGCCGCCCGTCTCCAGGTCCACCAAGCCGAAGTCGCGATTTTCGACGGCGTTGCCGAACGGAACGGGGAAGCCGGGGTTGGGCCTGCCGTCCGCTCCGCTCATGCCTTGCACCGCGAGGCTCCCAACCACCAGCTTGTGCCACGGCTCGTTGGCGGGCGGAACGCGAAACTCCTCGCGGAGGATCCGCCAGTCGAGGACGTCGTAGTTCACCCGAGCGGTCAGCGGCACCACCCGGCCGCGCCCCACCCTCACCGTCGCGTTGTAGGCGGCGGGGTTGAAGAGGAGGACTCCCAGGCTGGTATCCAGCAGCTGGTACTCGTAGGGATCGCCGGAGAAAGCGCCGACGCGGTCGAAGAGCCGGGACAGACGGATCGTGTCCCACTCCACCGCGACCAGCGACTCCCCGCTCTGAAGGCCGGCGAAGTCGGAGAAGGGGAAGGAGACGAAGCCGCCTCCGGAGTCGGGCGCGACGGGGCCCACGTTCACGTCCACGATGTCCCTGGCCCGCACGCCGGAGCTGTCGCGGATCCAGGCCGTGAACGCCAGGCGGTACGTCCGCGGCTTGACGGTGTCGCGCGGCACGTACAGGGTCGCCGACTCGGAGTCCCACTCGTCGACGAAGTACTCGTAGTCCCTCGGGCGGAACGACGGCTCGCCCTCCCGCTTGCTCAGGTCGGGTCCGTAGACTTGGAAGAACTCCGTGTACTGCGGACTGAACACCACCGGAGCGAACTGCAGCACCATCAGCCCGCCGTACAGCGAGCCCACCGGCCGGGGGGCGGGAACGCGCCCTCCCTCGCCAATCACCCGCCGCACCACGTTCGGGCCGCTCAGGTACGACCAGTGGCCGAGGGCGTTCCCGTCGCCGTCCAGGACCTGGCCGTCGGAATCGATTGCGGCCGCCACCGGCCCCAGGTCCCCCTCGCGGCGCGCGCTGTCGGCCACGATGGCGATGCCGGAGGCGCTCCACACGTAGTTGACGGGCAGGATCATCTCGGGCAGGCGGTCGGGACGGCCCTTCAGCCGCTCGCTCTCGCTCCGGGCCAGCGAGGCGGCGACCGACTCGTCGCGGGTGTTCCGCAGGATCCGCAGGCCGCCGGGGAACGTCTGCAGGATGGCGAGGATCCCGATCAGGAACACCACCATCACGACGAGCACCTCGACGAGGGTCGTTCCCGCGGTTCGATTCCAGCGTTTCATCATGTCAACTCCGAAGGGTCGGTGCCGCCGTCCTCCGGGCTACGGCATCACGCGCCAGGAGCGGTTGAACACGTCGTTCGAGTCGTACGGCCGGGCCGAACCGCCCAGGAACAGGACGAGGTCCCTCTTCTGGTGGGTCGGCACCCCGTTCTGCAGGTCGCGGAAGAAGCTGTTCCAGGTGACGACGGTGGACTCGGGCGGGTCCTCGTAGCCTAGCTGCCTCGGGTCGTCGTTGAGGCTGCCGCCGGTGAGGCCCCACTGCGTCCAGAAGAGGGCGTAGCGCAGCTCCAGCCTCTGGCCCCCGCCGGGCACGTCGGTGAGCGCGGCGTCGTAGCCACTCACAAGGTAGTAGTGCGGGGCGGCGTCCGGGTCGTTCGTGACGCCGTTGGGGGTGGCCCACCCGTCCTCGGGGCCGTAGGCCTGGCGTGCGTTGGCGAAGTCGTCGGCGGAGTCGATCGATCCGTCCCCGTTCAGGTCCAGAATCGGGGCGGAGCCGACCGCTCGCGGGTCGCGGTTGGGCCAGACGGCCGGCCCTGTGGCCGTGAGGCTGGCGCGGTCGTACGAAGGCTGGAGGGTGCGGATGGAGTCCACCCGACGCGGGTAGAGGAAGCCGCGGAGCTTGTCGGCCGGAACGATCTGCCCCGCAAGAGGCCCGCTGTCGTACAGCGTGGCGTATCCGAGGATCGCGGGCGGGTACCCACCCTGGTCCACCCGGTAGAGCTGCAGCGCCGTCCGAAGGGCGTTCATGTTGCTCAGGTCCGAGTTGCGGTAGGCGGAATCCTTCGCCCTCGCGTAGACCGGAAAGGCGATGGCGGCCAGCACGGCGATGATCGCGATCACCGTCAGCAGCTCGATCAGCGTGAAACCTGTTCTCCGAAGCATAAGCGCACACTCCGACCTTCGGCGATTTGGACGACGCCGAATTCCCTCTTGTTCCCCGTTCACTTCAGTCCCGCCCACTCCTGGTAGCGCTCCACGAGCCTCCACAGGGGGCCCTGGAACACCGTGGCCGCAATGGCGCCCAGCGCCAGGTACGGGCCGAACGGAATCATCGTCGGTTCTACCTGAAACTCCTCCTCCTCCAGAGCGCCCTCGGGATCCTCGCCGAACCACCATCGGTACACCGCCGGAAGGAACAGGCCGACGATGTCGATCCCCAGCAGATAGCCCAGCCCCGACCGCAGGATGGAGCCGTACGACTCCGGCTCGACCGTCGGCTCGTCGCCGGGCTCCGACTCTCCGTCCGGCTGCGACCGGCCGCGCGCCAGAACCTGAACCGCCCCCAGCACCGCGCCGGCCACGATGGCGAGCCCGAAGCCCAGCAGCGCGCTGGCCGGAAAGAGGACGGCCCCGATGCCTCGCGCCATCTTGATGTCGCCGTGGCCCATGGCGTCCTTGCCGAACACCGCCCGCCCGAACAGCAGGATGAGCCAGATCGCCATCGTTCCCACGATCCATCCGGCGAGCGCGCTCGGCATCCCCCAGGTGGTCGCCTCCGGCCTGCCCGCCCAGTACAGCCACACGTTCCAGGCGACGCCCACCAGCGCGAGAAAGGCGTTGACGGAGTCCGGGATGATGTACAGCTCGAAGTCGATGAACACGATCGCGACGAGCGTCGCCGAGGCGAGGGCGTAGGCCAGGGCCTTGGCCGGGTCGAACGCCGCCACCAAGTGCTGGTGCCACAGCAGCGCGAACAGGGAGCCGGTCAGCACCTCCACCAGCATGTACCGCGGGTGGATCCGAGCGCCGCAGTGCCTGCACCGCCCCCTGAGCGCGAGCCAAGAGAGGATCGGGAACAGGTCCGGCACGCCCAAGGTGTGCCTGCAGGCGGGGCAGAAGCTCTGCCTAGGTTCGGAGAGCGACATCCCGCGGGGAACGCGGTAGATGACGACGTTCAGGAAGCTGCCGATGCAGGCGCCGATCAGAAAGCCGAAGACCCACGACCATGCCGGAAATCCAACGACGCTTCCCTGCTCCGCCCCCATCGTCCCCCCTGCGGCGGCCGGTCAGGGCTCTCCCCTCCCAGACCGGCCGACGATCCGCCAGGCTACTCGCCCGCGTCCATGCCGCCGCCGCCTCCACCGCCGCCGGACATCTTCTCGATGGCGCTCGCCAGCGGCAGGAACATCGAGATGACGATGAAGCCGACGATGAAGCCGAGGCTCACGATCATGATCGGCTCCAGCGCCGCCGTGAGCGAGGCGATCTGCGAGTCGACCTCGGACTCGTAGAAGTCCGCGATCTTCTGCAGCATGTAGTCCAGCGAGCCGGCCTCCTCGCCGACGCCGATCATGTGCACGACCATCGGGGGGAACAGCCCGGAGGCCTCCAGCGGGTCGCCGATGCGGTCTCCCTCGCGGATGCGGGCGCGAGCCTCCAGGACGGCGTCGGACATCACCGAGTTGCCGACCGTGCCGGCGACCGTCTCCATCGCCTGGAGGATCGGAACGCCCGAGGTGAGGAGCGTGCCCATCGTGCGGCTGAACCGGGCCATGCAGATCTTGTGGTGCAGCTTGCCGAACACCGGCACCTTCAGCTTCAGCCGGTCCGCAACGCGCCGGCCGAACCGCGTGCCCGTGAAGAGCCGCCAGGCGATCACGATCGCGACGATCGAGAGCACGACGACCGGTCCCCTCTTCGTGATGAGGTTCGACAGGTCGATCAGGAACTGCGTGGGGGCCGGGAGCTCCTTGCCGACTCCCAGGTCGCCCAGGATGTTCACCCATTGCGGAACGAACCAGGCCACCAGGAAGCCGGTGATGCCGGTGGCCATCGTGGCGACCAGCACCGGATAGGTCATCGCCGACTTCACCTTGCGGCGGAGCTCGACGTCCTTCTCCAAGAACTGCGACAGGCGCTGGAGCGACTCCTCCAGCACGCCGCCCACCTCTCCGGCGCGGATCAGACCGATGAACAGGCTGTTGAACGCCTTGGGGTGCCTCTGCATCGCTCGCGAGAGGCTCTCGCCCGACTCGACGCGCTGGCCCAGGTCCTGGATGATCCTCCTGAGCTTGGCGTCCTGCGTCTGCTGGCCGAGCACGTCCAAACACCGGACCAGGGACACGCCCGCATCGACCATCGTGGAGAACTGCCGGCAGAAGATCGACAGGTTGGTGAGCTTCACGCGCCCCGGGCTGCGGAATTTCGCGCTCTTGGCCTTGATCATCGTCACCTCGGTGAGGATCAGGCCCTGCTCTTCGAACCGCTTGCGGAGGATCTCCTCGCTCTCGGCGTCGGCCGTCCCGCGCTGGATGGCTCCGGACTCGTCTCGGTAGGCGTAGCTGTAGATGGGCATGGCGGGCTCCTATCGCCTCAGCGGCGTCCGGGCGGCATCCCGGACTGCTGGGGCGTGCTGATCATCTTCTTCAACTCGTCCACGTTCTGGGCGCGCTGCATGATGTCCTCCAGTTTGACGTAGCCCCGCAGGTAGAGGTCCCGCAGGCACTGGTCCATGGTCATCATGCCGTACTGCCCGCTGGTCTGGATGACCGACGGGATCTGGTGCGTCTTGTTCTCGCGGATCAGGTTCCGGATGGCCGGCGTGGCGATCATGATCTCGGTGGCCGGCACGCGGCCGGGGCCGGAGGCCCTGGGCAGCAGCTGCTGCGAGATGATCGCCTGAATGTTGTTGGCCAACTGGATGCGGATCTGCTCCTGCTGCCCCGGCGGGAACACGTCGATGATGCGGTCGATCGACTCGGCGGCGTTGTTGGTGTGCAGCGTGGCGAACACCAGGTGCCCCGTCTCGGCGGCCGTGATCGCCAGCGCGATCGTCTCGGTGTCGCGCATCTCGCCGACCAGTATGATGTCTGGGTCCTGCCTCAGGATGGACCTTAAGACGCTGTCGAATGTCAGGCCAGCCTTCTCGTTTATCTGCACCTGGTTGACGCCTGTAATGGTGTACTCTACGGGGTCCTCGACCGTGGTTATGTTGACGTCGTAGGAGTTAAGGGTCTGCAGTATGGAATAAAGGGTGGTCGATTTTCCGCTTCCCGTAGGGCCCGTAACAAGTATTATGCCGTAGGGCACGGCTATTATTTTATCCAAGAGGGCCTTCTCGCCCGGATCCAGTCCAAGCTTCTCCAGGCCCACCATGGCCGTCGCCTGATCGAGCAGTCGCATGACCAGCTTTTCGCCGTAGATGGTCGGCAGGCTCGAGACCCTGATGTCAATGCGCCTGCCCGCCGCCCGGAGGAGAATCCTGCCGTCCTGGGGGTGGCGCTTTTCGGCGATGTCCATGCCCGACATTATCTTTATTCGCGAGGACACAGGGGGATGAAGGTGCTTGGGGAAGGTGAGCATGTCGAACAACACCCCGTCTATCCTGTAGCGCACGCGCGTCTCAGTCTCGAAGGGCTCGACGTGGACGTCGGAAGCGCTGTTGTCTACGGCCTGTCCCAATATGGTGTTGACGAGCTTGACCACCGGGGCATCGTCTATGGAGACGGCCTCTTCCGTCTTCGACAGGTCGAACTCTCCCCTTTCCTCCTCGACCACCTCGACAAGCGCCTCGTCTATGCTCGACCTTATGCTGTAGAAGGTCTCTATGGCGCGCTTTATGTCCGAAAGGGTGGCTATCATCAAGTCCAGATCCATGCCCGTTATCATTCGTATCTCATCCAAGGCCAGTATGTTGAAGGGATCGGATACCGCGACGGTCAGCTTGTTTGCGTTTTCGTCAATGGAAAGGGGGACGACCTCGAGCCTCCTGGCCATGCTCTCGGGGATGGTGTCAATGGCCTCCTGCATGGGGCGAAACATGGACAGAGACACGAAGGGGAGCTTCGTCTGCTTGGAGATGGCCTCTGCCAGATCCCTTTCCGTAACCCAACCGTTTTTGACCAGGATCTCGCCGATGCGCAGGTTCGTCACGGACTGTTCCTTAAGGGCCAAGTCAAGCTGTTCGGGCAGTATGTAGCCCTGCTCAACGAGGATCTGGCCTAAAAGAGGCTTTTTTTCGACTTGCTTATCTCTGTTATTCATACCCCTGCCTCCAAATTATCAGAATATTAATGAGATTTTACGATGCTACTATAGCACAGTATAGCATACAAACTAAAATCAAACGAAAAATTAAATGAACCAAGGCCAATTATGATTAATTTACCTTAATGTTATATTCAATTAACTTATTTTAGCAATTTAATATAATTTAACTATCCATAAAACAAAGTCCCTTGAAGCCTGTGTATCACACAACTCCAAGGGGCCGGTCGCGCTACTCACTCACCCTCCGCTCTTGCGCCCGTTTTCGGAAATGCGAAGGGTTCATCGTTTCCCCGTAACCTTATATATTTTTTTTCTTTATATCACAGGAGTCCTATTTTGACAATAGGGCAAAATTTCAAATTGCAAAAATTTTTTGAACATCGAAATGGAGCCCTTAAAAAGG
>DPBN01000304.1:0-758 GCA_003516955.1 Armatimonadota bacterium
CCGCCACGAGCGCGGTGCTCAGGAAGTTCGCCACGCCGTTCAGCATGATCGTGGTGATCACCTCGTGGCCGTTGCGGTACGCCTTGATCAGCCCCGCCGGCAACGCCCACAGCGCCCCCGCGGCCACTCCGGCCAGCGTGCCCAGCACCACCCCCGCCACTCCGGGCACCGCCAGGCACACCGCAACCGACGCCATGGCGCCCACCACCAGCTGTCCCTCGACGCCGATGTTGAACAGCCCCGCCCTCAGGGCCAGGAACACCGCCAGGCCCGCGAGCAGCAGCGGCGTCGTCTCCCGCAGGGTGCCCGCCCAGGCCGACTTCGAGCCGAACGCGCCCCTGGCCAGCTCCGCCAGCGCCTCCATCGGCGGCACGCCCGAAAGCACCAGCGCGCCCACCACCAGCAGAAGCGCGACGACCGACACCAGAGCGACGCGAAGCCTCATGCCGCACCCACCATCAGCCGCCCAATCTCCGCCCGGTCCTTGGCCCTCTCCGGCGGCGGCTCGAAGATGCGGCCCGAGCGCATCGCCACCAGCCGGTCGCAGTGCTCCAGCAGCTCGTCCAGGTCGAAGCTCACCACCAGAGCCGCCGCTCCGCCGCTACGGCACAGGCCGCGGATCGCCTCGTACACGCGCCGAGTGGCCTCGATGTCCAACCCCCGCGCGGGCTGGAACGCCAGCAAAAGCCTGGGACCGAGCTGGAGCGCCCGCCCCGCCACGAACCTTTGCTGGTTGCCTCCCGAAAGGCTCGCCATCG
>DPBN01000304.1:868-3674 GCA_003516955.1 Armatimonadota bacterium
TCGCCATCGGCAGGCGCAGCCCTCCGTGCTTGGTGTCGAACGCCCGCGCGGCCTTCTCCGCCACCTCGCGCTGCACGCTGGGATCCAGCCCTCCGCCCCGCCGCAGGGGCGGCACCCGCTGCAGGCCGAGCGCCGCGTTCTCCAGCAAGGGCCACTCGTCGATCACGCCCTCCTCGTGCCGGTCCTCGGGAATCAGCCGCAATCCCGCCTCCAGACGCCTCGACGGCGGCCACTTGGAGGCGTCCTCGCCGAACAGCCGCACCGCGCCCCCCTTGGCCCGGGCGACCCCCAGCACGGCCTGGAACAGCTCGCGCTGGCCGCTGCCGTCCACGCCCGCGATGCCCACGATCTCCCCTGCGCGAACCGCGAGGTCGGCTCCCCGCACGGCGTCGTCCCCCCGGTAGCCGGCGACCACGAGGCCCCGGACGCAGAGCAGCTCCTCCCCCAGGTTGCCCGGCGGCTCGGCCGAAGCGCGCTCCAGCGCGTGCCCCACGATCAACTCGGCCAGCCCGCGCGCGTCGGTTTCCGCCACAGGCATCGACGCCACCCTGCGGCCGCCGCGCAGCACCGTGACCCGTTCGGCATGGTCCATCACCTCCGGCAGACGGTGCGTCACCAGGATCACCGTCGCGCCGTCCCTGCGAAGCTGCGCGAGGCTCTCGAACAGCGCGTCGCTGTCCGCCGGCGAGAGCATGGCCGTCGGCTCGTCGAGGATCAGGATCCGCGCGCGCCGCCACAGCAGCTTCAGAATCTCGAGCTTCTGCGCGCCCGCGGGGCTGAGCGTGGAGGCGTCGGCGTGCCAGTCGAACCGAAAGCCCATCCGCGCCGCGAGCTCCTCGGCCCGAGCGACCGCCGCCCGCTCGCCGATCCACGCTCCCGGCTCCGCCCCGAGCATCAGGTTCTGCAGGCAGGTGAGCTGCGGCAGGATGCTGTAATGCTGGCTCACCATGCCGATCCCGGCCTCGATCGCCTCCCTCGAGTTGCGGAACCGGCGCGCCCGGCCCTCCACCTCGATCGAGCCGGCGTCGGGCTGGATGGCGCCGTACAGCACGCGCATCAGTGTGGTCTTGCCGGCCCCGTTCTCCCCGACCAAGGCGTGCAGGGTGCCGGCCTCCACGTCCAAGTCCACCGATTCCAGAGCGCGCACGGCGCCGAACCGCTTGGAGATGCCCTGCAGGCGGACCGCCAGGCTCACGAATCCGACCCCGCGTCCAGGAGTCTGCGGAAGAGCGCGGCGGTGGTCAGCCCGCCCAACCCCTGCTCGCGCAGGTCGTTCAACAGCCGCTCGACCAGCTCGGTGCCGGGAATCGACGCGCCGATGGCGCCCGCGGCCTCCCTGCAGTAGCCGAAGTCCTTCAGCTGGTTGTCGATGCTGAAGCCGGGCGACCAGTCCCCCGCCAGGATCTTCGGGCCGTAGTTCTGGAACGCCCAGCTCCCCGCCGCCCCGGACCCTACCAGCTCGACGGTCTGGCGAAGGTCCAAGCCCGCCTTCTGCGCGAACGCCAGCGCCTCGCACAGCCCGAGCAGCGACCCCGCCACCGCGATCTGGTTGGCCATCTTCATCATCTGGCCCGCACCCGGGCCGCCCACGCGCTCGGCCCTCTTGGCATAGGCGGAAAGGATCGGCAGCGCCCGCTCGACGTCCGCCTCGTCGCCGCCGCAGAAGATGGTCAGCTGGCCGTTCTGCGCGCCCATGCTGCCGCCTGTGACCGGAGCGTCCACGAACCCGATCCCCTTCGAGCGCAGGCTCTGATGGAACTCCCGGGCGGCGACGGGCGAGATGGTCGAGTGGTCCACCACGAGCGAGCCGGGGCGCATCGCGGGAGCCAGCGCATCCAGGCACTGCCGCACGTCCTCGGTCCGGTTGACGCACAGCAGCACCACGTCGCACGCCGCGCCCAGGTCGGGCAGACTCGCCGCCACCTCGGCCCCGGCCTCCCGCAGCGGCTCGCACTTGGCCGCCGTTCGGTTCCAGACCGTGACGTCGTGGCCCTTGGCGACCAGATGGCCCGCCATCGGCGCGCCCATCACCCCCAGGCCGACGAAACCCACCTTCTCGCTCATGCCTCCTCCTCGAAGCGGATTGTGGCACCGCGGGCGTGCGCCGGGAACCCCTCCATGCGGCCGAACGCCTCGATGGTCGGCGCCAGCTCCCTCAGCTGGTCCCGGCTGAGGCGGATCACGCTCTGGAGCTTCAGGAAGCTCAGCGCGCTGACCGGCGACTGGAACCGCGCCGCGCCCGCCGTGGGCAGCGTGTGCGAAGGCCCCGCGACGAAGTCCCCCGCGGACTCGGGGCTCCACTCCCCCAGAAGGATGCACCCGGCGTTGCGGATCCGCCCCAGCCAGCGCTCCGGCTCGCGGGTGGCTATGCTCAGGTGCTCCGGCGCGATGGCGTCCACGATCTCGGCGGCCTGGGTCTCGTCCCTCGCCAGGAACGCCGCGCCGTTCTGGAGCGCCTGGAGCAGCGTGCCCCTCCGCTCGACGACCGCCACCTGCGCCTCGGCCTCCGCCAGCACCTCGCGGAGCTTGCCTTCGTCCGTGCCCACCAGGAACCCGACGTTGTCCGGCGCGTGCTCGATCTGCGTCAGCAGGTCGGCGGCCGCGAACCGGGCGTTGGTCTCGGCGTCGGTGAGGACGCACACCTCGCTCGGCCCGGCGAAACCGTCCAGCCCGACCGCGCCCCACAGCTGCCGCTTGGCCTCGTTCACGAACCGGTTGCCGGGGCCGGCGATCACGTCCACGCGCCGCAGCGTCCCGGTGCCGAGCGCTAGCGCGCCGATCGCCGCCGCCCCGCCCACCTTGATGG
>DPBN01000132.1 GCA_003516955.1 Armatimonadota bacterium
ACATGGGTTCTCCCAAGATCGACCGCTTGGAGCGTCCCGTGGTGAAGGACGCCCAAACCCGGCTCAATATGTTCCGCTCCGGGGAGATCGACCTGCTGGTGCTGGAGCGCCAGGACGTGGAGGCCGTGCAGCGCGACCCCAAGCTGAAGGATCAGCTGAAGTTCTTCGATCGGCCCGGCATCTGGTACATCGGAATGGCGCCGAAGGCCGACCCGCTGTTCGCGAACCGCAGCTTCCGCAGGGCGATCGCGATGGCGATCGACCGAAAGCAGATCGTGGAGCAGACGCTGAGAGGGCTCTGCACCGTGGCCGAGGGCATCGTGCCGCCGGGAGTGCTCGGGCACCGGCCGAAGGCGGCGTCGCTGCCGTTCGACGTGGCCGCCGCCAAGCGCGAGCTCGCCGCCTCGGGCGTCGACCCTTCGAAGATCAAGCTCGAGCTGACGTTCCGGGAGCAGCGCCCGGACATCAAGCTCGTGGCCGAGGACGTCGCCGGTCAGCTCAAGAAGAACCTCGGCATCGAGGTCACGCTCCGCACCATGGAGTGGAAGGCGTACTTGGAGAAGCATCAGCGCGGCGAGATCGGGTTCTTCCACATGAGGTGGATGGCGGACTACCTCGATCCGCAGAACTTCCTGAGCACGATGCTCGCTTCCTACGGCCCAGAGAACACGATCGGATACGTGAACCCGGAGTTCGACGCGCTCTGCCGCAAGGCCGACGTCTCGCTGAACGAGAAGGAGCGCTTGGAGCTGTACGCCAAGGCGGAGGACATTGCGCTCCAGGATGCCCCGTGGGTGCCGATCTACTTCCAGAGGGATCCCGAGCTCATCAGCCCGCGGGTGAAGGGCCTGCGGACCTCGCTCTTCGGGCATCTGCCGCACTACACCGTCACGGTCGACCAATGATCCGAACCGAGGCCCTCACGAAGCGGTTCGGCGGGCGCACCGTGCTCGACTCGATCGACCTGTCGGTGGGGGCTGGCGAGATCGTGTCCGTGATGGGCGGCAGCGGCGGCGGGAAGACCACGCTGCTGCGCTGCATCGCGGGCCTCATCGAGCCGACGTCCGGTCGCGTGGAGGTCGACGGGGTGGACGTGATCCAGCGGCCCGACGAGGCGCGTCGTCACCTCGGCATGGTCTTCCAGTCGGCGGCTCTGTTCGACTACCTGAGCGTCAAGGAGAACGTCCTGTTCGGCGCGCGGCGCTGGAGCGGCCTGGGGCCGAGGGAGCTGGATCGCTTCGCGGAAGAGATGCTCGCGCTGGTCGGCCTGGAGGGCACCGGCGCCCTCATGCCCGCCGAGCTGAGCGGCGGAATGCGCAAGCGGGTAGGGATCGCGCGGGCGCTGGCGGCCAGGCCGCGGGTGATGCTGTACGACGAGCCGACCACCGGGCTGGATCCCGTCACGACGTACCAGATCGACCGGCTGATCGTCGACCTGCGCGATCGGCTCGGCGTGACCTCTCTCGTCGTGAGCCACGACGTCTCCTCCGTGTTCCGTGTCTCGGACCGGGTGGCCTTCCTCGAAGGTGGCCGCCTGGCGTTCCTGGGCGACCCGGACGAGTTCGAGTCCCGAGGCACCGACGCGATGCGGGAGCTCGTGCGCAAGGCGGAGGCGCGCAGGTTCCTCGAGTCTGGGGACGAGGGCGCCGGGAGGTAGACTGCTTCCATGCGTCCCGATGGCCGGCAGCCTGACGAGCTGCGTCCCTTCTCCCTGCAGCCCGGTTTCTCGAAGTTCGCCGAGGGCTCGTGCCTCATGAAGCTCGGCGACACACACGTGCTCGTCACCGCGACGGTGGAGGACCGCGTGCCGGGTTGGCGCAGGGCCGAAGGGGGCGGCTGGCTCACGGCGGAGTACTCCATGTTGCCCCGGTCGGGTCGCGAGCGCAACCAGCGCGAGCTGATGAAGCCGAACGGTCGCACCATGGAGATCCAGCGGCTCATCGGAAGGTCGCTTCGCGCCGTGACCGATCTCAGCGCGCTCGGCGAGAGGACGATCACGCTCGACTGCGACGCGATCCAGGCCGATGGGGGAACCCGGACCGCCGCCGTCACCGCCGCATTCGTCGCCACCTTCGAGGCCCAGCGCTGGCTGCTGGAGAGAAGGCTGATCAAGAAGCCGTTCCTGTTGGAGCCGCTCGCCGCGGTGAGCGTGGGGGTCGTGATGGGGCAGGAGCTTCTGGACCTCTGCTACGAGGAGGACAGCCGGGCCTCCACGGACATGAACGTGGTGATGACGGCCAGCGGCAAGTTCGTGGAAATCCAGGGGACCGCCGAGAG
The DNA here is from genome assembly GCA_003516955.1 of Armatimonadota bacterium. Taxonomy (GTDB): domain Bacteria; phylum Armatimonadota; class Fimbriimonadia; order Fimbriimonadales; family Fimbriimonadaceae; genus UBA8783. The sequence continues at coordinate 2,278 of DPBN01000132.1, forward strand.
CGAGCCGTTCACCCATCAGACGCTGGCCAAGATGCTCGGCATGGCCAAGCGGGGGATCGACCTGCTCATCGAGGCCCAGAAGGAAGTGCTAGGGCTCGGCTGAGCCTAGGACCGTCCACCCGAACCGCTCGCCGAGGCGGCGGAAGTCGCCGGGGCGCGGCTTGGTTCCCGCCAACGCGCCGGTTCGGTGCCCTTCGTCGACGATCGGCAGCGCGCGATCCAGCGCCTCGGGTACGCCGGTGGCACCGGGGTCGCACCACAGGGCCACGTCGGTCCAATCCCGCGCGTAGAACCGGCCTCCGCGCAGGGAATAGCCGCGGGCCTCGGGAACGCCGCCCCACCTCGTTTTATAGAGCAGCGTGCCCTCGTTGGCGAACCCCAGGGAGCCCCCGTGGTTCACTCTCGACAGGCCGGACGCCTCGGCCCGGCGGAGGGCGGCCTCGGTCAGGAGCGTTGCGACGTTGGAGCGCCTCACCTCCTCGCTGCCTCCCTGGATGCCGGCGACCGCCAGCCAGAGCTCCCGTCCGCAGACCACGGCCAAGTCCGCGGCGAGCCAGCGTCCGCCGTGCTGCGCCTTCAGCAGGAATCCGTGCCGCAGCATCTCCTGCAGCGTGCGGAGGTCGAACCGCGTGGCCTTCTCGCCGTACCGCTCCGCAAGGGTTGGCAGGTACATCTCTCGGTGGAACCGCTCCAGGTCGGCGGGATCGGTCGAGAGGGACACGGTCCAACCCTCCGTGCGCAGCGTCTCCAGGCTGCGGCGGACGTTTCGGCTGGCGCTGCGGCGGACCGCGTCGGTGCCTTCGCCAAGGTCGATGCACACGTCCACCCAACGGAGGTGCAGGTGCCAGCCCATCTTGCGGAGGCGCATTCCGAGGAGCAGTCCAGACCGGAAGGCAGCGAGCTGCAGGCCGCTCGTTGGAGGTGCCGCGAGGAGGCGCGCGACCGGAATCTGATCGAATCCGACGGTCGGATCCAAGCCGTCAGGGAAGAGCCGCTCGAGGAGACGATCGGTCTGTCGGCGGTCGGCCTCCGCCCAGACCGCCGTGGTGGATCCGTCCCGAGGCGCGTGGGGCACCAGCACGACGGATCGGACCTCCCGATAGGTGGTCCAACGCGCCCTCCAAGCGCGGTAGGCCAACTTGAGCTGCTCGGGAGCGCTCATCGGTTCCTCCCTCCGTTTGGTCCGGATGCCAGCGCCTCGCGGAGTTCAGAGAGGGTGGCCTCGAGCGGCAGATGGATCGTCTTTCGGGCTGGCGCTTCGGCGAGCAAAGCGGGGAAGTCGCCCCGCAGGTGAGCCAGCGGAAGGATCGGCAGCAGCTGCGGGTCGTAGTCCGGGCCGAGCTCGTCCAGCAGAGCGCTGTGACTCTGCGGAAGGCCGCACAGCACGACTGTCCCGAGGGTTGCGCCAAGGCTGGCCGCGAGCAACGTGGCGACACACGCCATCGGCCCGATCGCCACGACGTCCCTGCCTGGGCAGGTTCGTGCGGCAGCGGTCAAGGCTGCGGCGGCGGCGAGGGCAGTCGGAACGCCGAGGATCGTGCAGTAGCGCGCGCTCGGGCCGCGCTCGCCCCACAGGCCGGGTGCGCGGACTGGCGTCCAGTCTCGCGGCAGGTCGCCCCTGGTCTGGTCGCAGAGCACGAGCGCGGCACCGGCGCCCGGGGTCGGCGAGGCTTCCACAAGGGCTTCGAAGCCCGACCCTCCGAGCGCGCCCAGATGCCCTCCCGCCTGCGTCGTCGCAGCCCCGGCCGCTTCGAGCCGCTCCCTCGCGATCGATCGGAACGACGCCGAGGGAAGGGGCCTCGGATCGCAGAGGAGCCTGGGGCTGTCCGCGGGCTCGATGGCTAGGGAGGACTCCGGCGGGACGGGCGTCGGTTCCGGAAAACCCCTGAGGTGCCGGTCGAAGAAGCGGAGCGCGGCGCGCCGCATGGGCTCGGAGTAGGTGTGCGGGCCCTCGTAGAGGGCGGTTTCGCACCAGCCCTCGAACCCCAGCCGATCTCCCATCTCGCGCAGCTTGTCGCCCGTGCGGCGCACCGCCTCGGGAGGGAACTCCTCATCGTCCGTCGCGCCGATCAGGAGCACGGGCGCGGGCGCCCTCAAGGCCAGAGCGTGGGCCCGGTCCCCTAGGCTCAGGAGGTCGGGCAGATGGTTGCAGGGGCAGCCGTTGTCGGGCTGTACCTCGAGGCTCGCCGCGTACACGACGGGCACGGCGCACCGGATCCTTCCATCCAGAGCGAAGGCGTAGACGGTTGCGGTTCCGCCACCGGACTCTCCGGTGATCCCTACTTTGGCGCAATCGGCGTAGGGGATTGACTCCAGAAAGTCTAGAACGCGGACGATGTCCCACACGTACACCCCGGTTGCCGTGACGCCGGCGCAGGTCGGAACGAAGTCCCAGTGCGTCCCCATCGCCTTTCGCTCGACCGGGCGGTCGCCCTCCCAGCTGAAGCCGGGTGAGTCGATCACCGCCGCGAGGTAGCCGCAGAGCGCCTGCTCGATGGCGCGCGCCTGGACGACCGGCTCGGCCTTCTTCAGTGGCCAATGCCCGTGGGGGTTCAGGATCACGGGGTGTCTTTCCCCGCCCTTCGGCCGGTACAGCAGAACGGTCGCCCGCACGCCGGGTTGCGTCTCCACCACCCATCGCTCCAGCGTGAAGCCCCCTTGGTCGGCAGAGCCCGTCTGGACGGCGGGAGGCGGCTGACGGGAGTCGGACCACAACCCGTCCACACCCAGAGATCGCCTCAGCAGGAGGCTTCCGGAAGCCTGGAGGTCGGCGAGCTCTTCGCGGGACTTGGGCAGGGGTTTGGACGCCGCCCTCTGGACGGCTTCGCGGAGCCAGCGGTCCACCCAGGCTGCGTCCATCGAAGGAAGGGCCCGGGGATCAGCGGCGCGTCCCCGGGCCGCAGGCTGCGGTTTACCAGGCGTAGCCTTCGGGCGAGGGCTTGTAGCCTGGGAAGATCTCGTCGAGCTTCTGCAGCACCTCGTCGGAGAGCTGAATCTCCAGCGCCCGCAGCGCGCCGTCGAGCTGGTCCAGCGTGCGCGGGCCGATGATCGGAGCGGTCACGGCCGGGCGCGTCAGCAGCCACGCCAGCGCGACGTTCGCGGGCTCCTCGCCGATCGACCGGCACAGGTCCTCCCACTTCTCAAGCTTCTCCCGGTTCTCCGCGATGGCCTTCTGCATCCCCTCCGAGGCGCGGCGCCCCTCCTCGATCTTCTTCAGGACGCCTCCCAGCAGACCGCCCGCCAGAGGGCTCCAGGGGATCACCCCGACGCCGTAGGCCTCGCAGGCGGGGAGCAGGTCCCGCTCGACGTGCCGTGCGTTCAGGTTGTAGAGGCTCTGCTCGGACACCAAGCCGAGGAAGTTCCGCCGCTTGGCGGCCTCGTTGGCCTGCACGATGTGCCAGCCCGCGAAGTTGGAGGAGCCGACGTACAGGACCTTGCCCTGCCGCACCAGAAGCTCCAGACCCTCCCATATCTCGTCCCAAGTCGCCTCGCGATACACGTGGTGCATCTGGTACAGGTCGATGTAGTCGGTCTTGAGGCGCTTGAGGCTGGCCTCGCAGGCGTTCCGGATATGGAGCTTGTTGATGCGGCTGGTGTTGGGCCAGTCGCCCATGTCGCCGTAGAACTTCGTGGCGAGGACGACCTTCTCCCGGCGGCTGCCGCCTTGCGAGAACCAGTCGCCGATGATCCTCTCGGTGACGCCCTCGCCCTTCTTCCAGCCGTAGACGTCCGCCGTGTCGAAGAAGTTGATGCCATGCTCGAGGGCCCGGTCCATGATCGCGAAGGAGTCCTCCTTCGACGTGACGGGGCCGAAGTTCATCGTGCCGAGGCAGAGCCGGCTGACCTTCAGAGCGGTTCGTCCAAGATTGGCGTACTGCATGTTCATCGGTTTACCACGCCCCTGACGGGGGCACGCAACGTTTGGGACCGGATCGGACGATCTTCGGCTCGGAAGGGATAAATCCATGGGCGCGGGCGGAATCCCGTCGCGCCGTTTCAGGGGAGATATGGCCCAACCCGCAGAACTGACCATCGAAGAATCCCCGGCGGAACTCGAAGAGCTTTACCGCCAGATGCTGTTCATCCGGCACTTCGAGGAGAAGTGCAACCAGGTGTACCGAATGGGCAAGGCGGGGGGATACCTCCACGTCTACATCGGCATGGAGGCCACGGCGGTCGGCTGGCTCAGCATGCTGCGCAAGGACGACTACGTGATCACTGCCTACCGCGACCACGCGCAGGCCCTGTTGATGGGCAACGACCCTGTTGCCGTGATGGCTGAGATCATGGGCCGCCGCGGCGGGACGAGCAAGGGCAAGGGCGGCTCGATGCACCTGTACGACATCCCGCACAACTTCTTCGGGGGCTGGGGGATCGTCGGGGGGCACATTCCGCTCGGAGCCGGCCTCGCGTTCGCGTCGAAGTACAAGGGCGAGGACCGGGTGACCCTCAACTTCCTCGGCGACGGAGCCTCGAACGCCGGCGTTTTCTACGAGACGCTCAACATGGCCGGCCTCTGGGATCTGCCCTGCATCTTCCTCATCGAGAACAACGAGTTCGCAATGGGCACCAGGCTGGAGTACCACGCGGCGAACGTGGAGCTCCATCGCAAAGGCTACCCGTTCGGCATCCGGCACGAGCGGATGGACGGCATGGACGTGCTGGCCGTCCGAAAGGCCGCGCGGCGCATCATCGACTACGTCCGGAACGAGCAGAGGCCCTACCTGGTGGAGGTGATGAACTACCGCTTCGCCGGGCACGGCGCCGCCGACAACGACCAGAGCCTCTATCGGACGCCGGACGAGGTGGAGGCGGCGAAGGCGAGAGACCCCATCAAGCTGCTCGAGAACGTGATCCTGGCGCAAAGGGTGCTCACGCCGGAACAGATCGAGGCCATTCACTCCGAGATCGAGGACCAAGTCCAGGAGATCTACGAGAAGGCGGACGCGATGCCGTTCCCCGATCCCGAGGAGGTCTACGACAACGTGTACACCGACATGGAAGTGGAGAAAGGGCACTGATGGCGATCAAGGAGATGACCTACCGGGAAGCCGTCCGCCAGGCCATGGTGGACGAGATGGAGCGCGACCCGAACGTGTTCCTGATGGGAGAGGACATTGGTCGCTATCAGGGCACGTTCCGCGTGACGCAGGGCCTCTTCAACCAGTTCAAGCAGGTCCGCGTGCTGGACACCCCGATCACCGAACCGGGCATCGTGGGCTTGGCCACCGGGGCGGCGATGGTCGGTCTTCGACCGATCGTCGAAATGATGACGATGTCCTTCTCAATTCTCGCGCTGGACCAGATCATCAACCACTCGGCGAAGGTTCACTACATGACGGCAGGGCAGGCGTGCGTTCCGCTGGTGATCCGCGGTCCGGGGGGGGCGGCCAACCAGCTGAGCGCCCAGCACAGCCACTCGATGGAGGGCTGGTACGCGCACGTGCCCGGGCTGAAGGTGGTCGCGCCGGCTTTCCCGGCAGACGCCTACGGCATGCTGAAGACGGCCGTGCGCGACGACAACCCGGTCATCTTCACGGAGCATCCGACGCTGTACGGCGTCAAGGGCGAGGTGCCGGTCGACATGGACTACCTCGTGCCGTTCGGCAAGGCGAACGTCGTTCGACAGGGTTCCGACATCAGCCTCATCGCCTACAGCAAGATGGTTCACGTGTGCCTGGAGGCTGCGGAGGCGCTGGCAGCCGAGGGAATCCAGGCGGAGGTGGTGGACGTGCGCTCGCTGCTCCCCTTGGACGTGGAGACGATCTACGCCTCGGTCCGGCGGACCCACCGGGCGGTGGTGGTGTACGAGGAC
>DPBN01000186.1 GCA_003516955.1 Armatimonadota bacterium
GCAGGTGCAGCGGCTCCCGAAGCGCATCCCCACCGTCCAAGACTTCCAGACCATCCACGCCGTCGCCGACCTTTGGCTGAAGGAGTACCGCGAAGGGAGACTCCGCCCGATCCCACCGGCTTTCGCCGATGAGGAAATGCCTCGGGGCGCGAGGGAGCAGATCATGAACGGACGGTCGGCGCTCGTCGCCACCCTCAAGAGCGCGTCCGTGTCGGCATCCAAGCAAGGCCTGAGGGCGGAGGCGGTCTCGCTGCTGCTGAAGGCCTACGAGATTCTGGAGATCACCAAGACCAGCGACGGGTTCCTCATGGGCCTGTCCGCAAGGAGCCAGTGGACGACGGTTGCGCACCTTGCGAGGGAGCTGTCCAAGATGTCACCCAAGGAGCGCAAGCGGTGGTTGCCCGAGATCGACCGCCACTTGGCCGCCACGCGGCAGGCGTCGCTCAAGGCGCGCGAGTTCGAGGAGAGGCTGAAGCAGAGTCCGGAGGCGACCCAATTCGTGGGCGGCGTCGAGATTCGCGACCTCCACACCCTCCTTGCCTATCGTTCGAAGAACCTCTCGCTGCTCACCAGCCGCGGCCGCACGGGCAGCGTTCTCGAGGCCCAGGGGGTGGTCGCGGTTCAGGCCCAGCGCGAGCAGGAGGCGGCCTTGAGGCTGGTTCGGCAGGCGGTGGCGGAGGGTGCCCCGTTGCCCAAGCTGATGGCCGACCCGCCCAAGGATCCTCCCGCCCCGGCCGGAGCCGACGCTCGGATGCGCCCGGGTTACGGAGTGCCGCCGTGGGTCCATCCCGCCTGGCGAGAGAGGATGCGCTGGATGCGTCCGCCGATGCCGCCGGCGCCCGGCAAGCCCGTCACTGGATCCAGAGGACCCCAGTCGGTCGCATCTCTGCAGCCAGTGCCGTCTCCCTGAGGGCGTCGGTGGCGGCCGCCACGCTGTCGGGATTCCCGAGCTTCCACACGAAGTCGGTCTTGTCGGTCCGCGTGGAGACGACGACCGGCACCCGGTACCGGTCCGCAAGCGCGAGCGCGAGGTCCTGGATCGAACCTCTGCCCTCGCGAGGCAGGCTGGCCTTGCGGCCCGGCACGGCGACGAGCAACGGATCCTCGCGCCCCTCGACCACCACCTGAACCAACGACGGCTGATCCATCCGCACGCGGATCGGGCTTCGGAACAGCTGACCCATCGGGTAGGTGGTTCCATCCATCTCGACGCGCGCGAGCTCGCGGCCTTGGTTCACCTCTCGAACCACGACCGTCTTCCGCCCGAACGTTTGGAAAGCCACCACGGCCTCGTCGCCGTCGGCGCGCACGTAGAGCCGGTCCTCCACGGCCGGGGTGCCTGCCAGCGACGCACTGGGCGCTCCGCCCCGCTGCATCAGGGAGACGCCGGCCGAGAGCAGCGCCAGCGCGGCCAGTCCGCCCGCCAAGGCCGTCCGCCAGTTTCGGAACCACGGCTCCTTGGCTCGGGCCTTCTCCCATGCGTAGCGATCGATGCGCGCCATGACCCGGTCGTGCAGATCGAACGCAGGCTCCTCGGCCGGGCTGCCCAAGGACTGCAACGCCCGATAGGTGGCGGCGAACGACTCGTACTCCTCGCGGAGCTTCGGGTCGGACGCCAGCTTCCTCCCAAGGGACTCCCGCAACGCGGGATCGAGCTTTCCCTCGTGATAGGCTGAGAACAGCTCCCGGGCCTTGTCTGCGTGCATCGCTGATGACTCCTGGCAGTTGGACCCCGCTACTCGCGGAAAAGTTCCAGATCGCGGGACAGCAGGTCCCGCAGGGACAGCCGGGCGCGGTTCAGCCGGCTCTTCACGGTCCCGATCGGAAGGTCGAGGGCTTCGGCGATCTCCTCGTAGGAGAGCTGCTCGCCGTGGTACATCACGATCATCGCGCGCTGGTATTCGGGGAGCGCGTCGATCGCGCGCTGCAGCGCGCGGGCCCTCTCCTTTTCGAGGGCGGTTTCGTCCGGGAGCGGGCTCGTGTCCTCGATCTGGAGCTCGAGCTCGGCGTCGTCGTCTGACGAGGCGCGGCTGAGGCTGGTCGTCTGGCGCGAGCGGCTCTTCTTCTGGGCGTCCAGGTAGCAGTTCGTGACGATGCGGTACAGCCAGGTGCCGAAGGCGCTGTCCTGGCGGAAGCTGCGCAGGGCCGAGTAGACGCGGAAGAACGCCTCCGCCACGATGTCCGCCGCCTCTTCGGGGCTGCGGGTCAGGCGGAACGCATACTGGTAGGCGCGCCGCTCGTGCTTGCGCACGAGCTGGTCGAACGCCTCGCGCTCGCCCTGCACGGCCCTTTCGATCAAGAGGCGGTCTTCAGCCCCGGACATCGCAACCCCTTCACCGCGCCGCCTGTGCCAAGCGGACGGCTTCCTTCTCCTCCTCCGACAGGTTCTTGGCGGACTTCCAACCCTCGATCGGCTTGCAGTAAACCCGACAGTCGTTCCGGCCGATCAGGCTGGTGAGCACGAACCCGGTGCCGAGGTCGTCGAGCATGGCGAGGGAGAAGCTCTGCTGGCCGCCCACGTCGTCGAACGCGTCGAAGCGAACCAGCCCGGCACGGCGGTTCGAGCGCTCCAGCCGGTCCTCGAGGCGGCTGGCTCTGCCCTCGAGGTCGCCTACGCGCTCCTCCAGCCGGACCTTCTCCACCAGATGGTGCTCGAGCAGACGCTCGAGGTCGGCGCCGCTGGTCTCGGCCAGAAGATCCCTCCACCGTCTTTCGATCGCGCGGAGCTTGATCCATGCCCCTGCGGCGACGCAGGCGACGATTATAATGAGCGTCAGGGCTAGAAGAAGCAACGTTCCGGCGTTTTCGGCGGCGAATCGGGAGAGACTGCTCATAGGCGGGGGTTCGGGTTCGTCGTCCCATCAGTATAGCGGAAGCGCCGGATTGCTTCGAACGGCCCGGGGCGGTTCCAACCCATGCGAAAGATGGCGATCACTGGCTTCGGCCTCGTCCTCGTGATGATCCTCGTGCTGGCCGTGCTGTTCTACGCCAACTTCCGCACCGTGGTGGTGAGCGGCCCTTCCATGGAGCCGACGTTCAAGAGCGGCGATCGTCTGCTGGCCAGCCGCGCCTATTGGCTGGTCGGGCCCATCCAGAAGAAGGACATCGTGGTGGTCAAGCCGGAGGGGTCGTCGACCTACGTGATCAAGCGCGTCGCGTACATGCCCGGCGAGACGGTCGACTACCAGAACATCCCGGACAACTGGCCGCTCACAAACGGTCCTTACAAGGTTCCAGAAGGAAAGGTGTATCTTTTGGGAGACAACTGGGCCAACTCGGAGGATAGCCGCAAGTACGGCCCCGTCAGCGAGTCGGCGATCCTGGGGAAGATCGTCGTCCTGCCCACCATGTGGCAGGTGGCTCTCAAGGTGCTCCTCGCCACGGCGGCGGCGTTCTTCATCGCCCTGTACGCGTTGGAGCGCCTGCGATCCTCCGGGCGGTCCTCACCGGAGTCGGCTGCATGAGGCGGTTTCCCAGCGGAAGGTATCGCAAGCAGGTCCTCCAGTTCTTCCCGGCGCCGTTCCGTCCGCCGCTGCGGCCGTTCGTCGTCCTGGTCTTCGCCTGGAGCGGCGACCGGGTGCTCGTCTGCCAGATCGAGGACCGAGGATGGTGCGTCCCCTCGGGAAGGATCGAGCCGCAGGAGCATCCGGAGGACGCCGCGCGCCGCGAGGCCATGGAGGAGGGAGGAGCGGTTCTGGGCGACCTGCTGTACCTAGGGACCTATCAGATGCGGGAGGGCTCGAACGTGCGGTGGGCCAGCTGCTACGTTTGCGAGCTGCAGAGCCTCGGCCCGATTCCGGAGTGGACCGAGTCGACGGGTTGCCGCCTGCTGAGGCTGGAGGAGCTGCCCGGCGTCTACCACATCTGGAACCAGCTGACCGAGCAGGTGTTCCGTTACTCGTTCGAGGTGCTGCAGCGGCACCGGCAGCGCATCGGAGTCAGCAGGATCGACGTCGGAGCTGCCGACGAAGCTCCTCCACCGCCTGATGGTTCGTCCAGTCCAGAGAGATCGGCGTGACGGAGACGAACCCCTCGGAGACCGCGTTCACGTCCGTTCCCGGCTGGTCGGGATCCATCACCACCACGCCGCCCTGCCAGTAGTAGGGCCTGCCCCACGGATCCTCCCGGCGCTCCACCCTGTCCTCGTAGACGCGCTGTCCCATCTGCACCACGCGGGTGCCGCGCAGCTCGACGGGATCGATCGAGGGCACGTTGACGTTCAGAAAGGTCAGTTCCGGCAAGGGGCTCTCCGTCAGGAAGGCCCAGTTCTCGCGGATCCAGTGCTGCGCCGTCTCGAAGTGCAGGGGAGCGTCGACCACGAACACAGCCATGCTCAGGGCGACGGAACGGATGCCGTTGATCGCTCCCTCCATGGCCCCCGCGGCTGTGCCGGAGTAGGTGATGTCGAAGCCGAGGTTCGGGCCGTGGTTGATGCCGCTCAACACGAGGTCGCAGCCGTCCGGGTAGGCGACGGTCAGGCCGACGTTGACGCAGTCCACGGGCACGCCGTCCACCTCGTAGGCTTCGATCGACGGGTGTCGGACGGGCCGGACGCGCAGGGGATTGCGCATCGTCATCGAGTGTCCGCAGGCGCTGCGCTCGTGGTCCGGAGCGACGACAACGACCTGCCCGAACTCCTGGGCGACCTCGGCGAGGCTCCAAAGGCCATCCGCCCGGATGCCGTCGTCGTTCGTGATGAGGATGCGCATGGGATGGGTAGAGTTTGGCACACGGATCGGGGAGGCTTCCGGAAGGTGAGGGCTTGGATCGGGATCGCTGGCGCTGCCGTTGGCTTCGCTCTCATCCTCTCCGGGTACGCCGTCTTCGGTTCCGCAGTCCATCCCTCCGCGCTGGCGGTCATGGCCGTGGTCAGCTCGATCTGGCTGTGGTGGACCGTGCCTGGGGTCGGCCCCGCGTTCCGCCTAGGCGCTGGAGCGCTGCACGCCGTCGGCTTTGCGTCGCTTTGGGCGGCAGGGGCGAGCGAGGTCGGCCTTCCCGGCGGGTTCAAGGCAGGGCTCGTTCTAGGATCCCTCTTGGTTGGCGCTGCCCTCGCTGGGACGGGTTGGAGGCGCCCGGAGAGGCATCCGGCCTGCGCCGCCGCCGGCGCGACGCTCTGCGCCTGGCTGATCGCCGCCTTCAGCGGGAGCCAGGGCGCACCCGGCTCTTACCCCAGCTGGCTGGAGCTCCTGTTCGGGCTCGACCCCGTGGCCGCGGAGGCCGTGTCGACGGTATCGAGGAAGTTCCTTCACTTTTTCTTCTACGGATTGTTCGGTCTGCTGACGCTTCGGGCGATGCCGGGGAGACCGTCTTGGCGCAGGTTCGGGGTCGCTCTGCTGATCGTGGCGCTCTATGCGTCGACCGACGAAGCGAGGCAGATGGGAACCCGGGTTCGGTCGGGGTCCCCTTGGGACGTTCTCCTTGACCTGAGCGGTGCGGCCGCCCTCATGGCCCTCTCGGCCTTCTGGAGGCGGGGGAGCGAGGGGTAGGCTTTCGAGCAGGACCATGAACAAACCGCCTCGGATTCTGTCGAGCGTGGCGCTCGCATCGTTGGTGTTCTGGCCTGCCCTGGCGGCGGCGGATCCGGTGGATGTGGTCGTCCCCGCGATGCCTCTGGAGAAGGCGGTCCGGCTTCTGTCGCAGGCGACCGGCAAGAGGCTCGAGGTGTCCAGGGAACTCGCGGCCGAGGTGCTGGTGGTGAGCGCTTCCAAGGTGGAGCCCGACGAGCTGCTGGCGCGCGTCGCGTCCTGCCTCGGCGCCACATGGAGGGACGACGGATCGAAGCTCACGCTCGTGCTGACCGACGCGCAACGGAAGGAGCAGCGCGACGCGGAGCTGGCTTGGCGGCAGCGGGCCGCCGAGGCGGCGATTCAGAAGCTCTCGGAGCCGCTCGCCAAGCACCCGACGTTCGACGCCAAGGCGATCGAGGAGGCGCGCCAGGGCGGCGGCGTGCCAGCCATGGGCGGAGGGGGCTTCTCGCCCATGGCCATGGCGCAGCTCGGCAGGAACCTCATCGCGGGCAACCCGGCGAGTCCGACCGGCCGGGCCGTCGCCCGCTTGGCGAGGCTGATCGGACCGAAGACCCTGGCGATGCTGGGTGACGGCGAACGGCTGGTGTTCAGCACGAGCCCCAACGCCATGCAGCGTCCGTTTCCGAACGGCTCGCTGCCCATCCTCAACCAGCTGATCGCCGAGCAGGCCAAGTGGGCCGAAGCCAACCAATCCGTGAACGACGAGGCGGGCATGGAGCGGCTGCTCGGCAACCTGTTCGGCGGGACCAGGACCGCGGTGGCGGGCTCGCCGAGCAAGGCCCTGCTCGCGGTCCAGAGGCAGAGGCTCACCGACGGGTACGAGTTCCGGCTGACGCTGTTCGATCAGGAGGGGAAGGAGGCCTTCTCGGACGGACTCACGATGCTTCTGGAGTCCAGTCCGCTCAACCTGCTCGACTCTCTCGGGACCGCCACGGCGCCCGGGCAGGAGATCCGCCTCAGTCCGCTGTCTGCCAAGCTGCTGGGCGTGCTCCGCGGCCTCTCCTCGATCGCACTGGGTGGCGCGCCATCGGCCGCCATCGACGACGAGCTGGCCGCGGTGCTGCGGCGGCCCGACGAGTACGAGCCGCTGTCCTTCTTCCATGGGGAGGCGTTCGCGGCGGTGGCGCAGGCCTACGGTCGGAACCTGGTCGCCTGCATTCCCGACGCGGCCTTCTCGGCCAGCCTCTTCCTGCTTCCTGGGCAGAAGCTGACGGTGGAGTCGTTTCTCAAGTCGCTCCAAGATTTGAAACTGATGTCCCTCGAGTCGGACGATCGCTGGATCGTGGCCAGGCCAACCCGGCCTTGGTACCAACGGATGCAGCGCCAGGATCGGCGCGCGCTGGCGGGCCTGATCGCTTCGGTTCGCTCGGATGGCACGCTGCGGCTCGCCGATCTGGCGGCCTACGCGCTCGGCAATCCGCCGCTTCTCGAGAACCCCGTCGCGTCGCTGTACGCCACACTGAGTCTGCCCGGGCTTGCGGCAAATCCGTCCGCCATGCAGTGGGACCTGCTTCGCTTCTTCGGGTCGATGACGGCCTCGCAGCGCCAGATGGCACTGAACGGCGCGGAGATCCCCCTGCGGTCGCTGACTCCCAACCAGAGGGCGATGGTTTGGCGAATGGCCTACCTTCCGGGCTTCTTGGGGATGAGCGGCCTGCGGGTGCAGACGCAGCAGCCTGCCAACCCGTTCGCCGCGCTCCGAGCGGAACCGACCGAGCTGCTTCCCAACGGCATTCCGGGCGGGGCGTTCGTGAGAGTCACCGTCCAGCGCACCCAGGTGGTGGTCAACGGGGGAGCGAGTCCGGCCGGCGGTCTCCGTCTGTTCTCGGCGCTCGGCGCGGAGGAGCTCGGGGCGATGCAGCAGCTTCGCGAGGATCCGGCGCTCGGCGCGATGGTCGGCGCGTTTCTGCCGAACTGGCAGACGTTCCGGATTGGCGAGAAGCTCCAGTACCAGTTCCTGTTTCAGCTGACCCCTGAAGTGTCCCTGACCGGGATGCTGGAGGATGTGGAGGTGCCGGAGGGCGCTCCGGCGGTGCCGTTCGACCGCCTGCCGCAGGCCTTCCGCGAGCGGGTGCAACGGACCCGGGAACAGATGAAGCAGGGCGCCGCGCAACTCGGGTCGATCCTGGGCGGCGGTCAGGCACCCCCTCGGCCCTGAGCGGTCAACCCGGGCGGCGGCCCTTCCGCCTTCCCCCGCCTGCGGGGGACAAAGCACAGAGCGCGGCGGCCTCCTGCGCTGGAGCGGGGCGGGCTGCCGCCAACCGTTGGGCTTGGGGGGGGCCGACCGCTTTCGTTCCCTGCCTGGCCGGCGCGCGCGGGAGGTCAGGCTCCGCCGGGCTGGCCCACCAGGTACTGCTCCATCCGGAGGCAGTTCGACGCCTCGGGGTTGCGGAACACGCGCAGCGCGCGGACCAGCGCCTTGGCCGTGTCGATCGACGTGACGCAGGCGATGCCGGTCTCGATGCACGCGCGACGGATGCGCGCCCCCTCCGCCTCGGCCTTCGCGTCGGCGCTCGGGGTGTTGACCATCAGGCTCACCTGGCCCTCCCGGATGAAGTCCAGCAGGTTGGGTTGGCCCTCGTGGATCTTCATGACCCAATGGCTCGGGATTCCGGCCTCCCTCAGGGCGTCGTGGGTGCCGCCGGTGGCC
>DPBN01000261.1 GCA_003516955.1 Armatimonadota bacterium
CGGAGGGTCTAAGGCCCTCCGCCCGCGCCGCTTCCGGAGGCTCACAGTTCGAACAGGTCGTGGGGAAACCGGGTGAGGAACTCCGCGCCGGACTCGCCCAGATGTACGATCTCCTCCAGCCGCAGGTAGTACGCCCCGGGCCGCCAGAGCTTGGGCTCGATCGCCAGAACCATGCCCGGCAGCAGCGGCTCCTCCGACGAGGGGCCCAGCCACGGCCGCTCGTGGACCTCCACCCCGATCGAGTGGCCGACGATCCTTGAGTCGCCGAGCCTGCGCCTCAGGTCGTCGCCGAATCCGCGCCGGTCCAGACCGCGTTCGATCATGGGGTAAACGTCGCAGGCCCGCGTCTCCCCGGGCCGGATCGCAGCGACCGCGTCCGCTACGGACTCGCACAGAGCGCGGTAGGCGGCCTTCGTCTCGGCTGGCGCGGGACCCACGTGGACGCTGCGGCCCCAATCGGAGCACCAGCCTTCAACGACGAAGCCGACGTCGAAGCAGACGGCCGTTCCCTGCCGCAGCGGCCAGTCGGTCGGCACGTTGGTGATGCCTTCGGCCGGGCCGAACGGCGGGTGCATGAAGCCGCAGAACGGGGGGAACGAAACCGCCTCGGCACCCAGCCGCCGGCCGCGGAACTCGATCTCCAGCTCCACGCCCCTCATGGTCTGCCCCGGGCGCAGTTCCCGCACCACGGCGAGCAGGCACTCGTCCGTCAGCTCCGCCGCCCGGCGGAGGCCGGAAAGCTCGTCCGGCTCCTTGATCGCCCGCAGGCGATCGGCGAGATCGTCGCCGGCGGTCCAATCGGCGTCCGGCCATGCTCTGCGCAGCTCGCCCAGGCTCGCGGCGGAGGGGAACCCAGCCACCGCGATGCGCCCCGGCGCCTCCACGCAGGACCGAAGCCCATCCGCCGTCAGAGCGGGTGCGCCGGGCTGGGCCGCGCCGAAGGCCGCCAAGGGGCCGTCCACGGGCAAGAGCCAGAGACGGTCCGGGGGTTGCAGGTCGGGGGCGCCGCGCCAGTCCAAGGGCCGGTCCAGCAGCCACTGCGCCAAGGGCCCGGGGCCGATCGCGGCCGCGGCCAGCGACCGCTCGGCAAGGACCGCCCGCAGGACCTCGCAACGGGCCTCCGACCGGTCGGAGAGGGTCATTGCGGTTCACCCTCCCGCTGGTCGGTGTGGCACAGGTTGCAGTCCTGCGACACCTCGGTGCGTTTGCCGGGGGTTGCCGCCTCCATGGTGCCGTGGCACCGCCAGCAGCCGTCGTGCGACCTCCAGTTGGTGTAGGTCGCGGCGTTGACCTTCATGTGGGGGAAGTGCGATGCCTTGTACGCGTCCGCGATCGCCCGCACGGAGCGGTCCAGATCGCCGGACCTGCTCTTGGCCACGTCCGGGTACTGCCTCTTGTAGAACTCGACGATGCTCGAGATGCGGGTCAGCACCCGGTTCTGGAGCGTCTCGGAGGGCGGTTCGGTGTCCTCCCCCACGGCGTCCAGGGCCTGCTTCTTGATGAAGGGGAGGGTGGGGTCGATCGCCTGCTTGGTGATCCCTTCGTCCACGAGCTGCTCGAAGGTCCGGAACTCGTGGGCCGCGCGGTTGTGGCAGTCGATGCAGTCCATGCGCCGGACCTTCATCTGGGCCCTCAGCTGCGGCAGGGCGTCCTTCTTCTCGGAGTGGACGAACTCCTGGACGCTTCCGTCCGGCCGGCGGACGCGCAGCCACGCGATCTCCTTCAGGTCCGGCGTCGCGGGGAGGTAGTCGATCTGCGACGCCATGTGGCCGTGGATGCCGCTGCCGGCCACGCCGCCGCTGCCCACGTGCATCAGCATCGAGAGGATGTGCTTGGTGTTCTTCTCGTCGGGGTCGTACGTGATGGTCGTGCGCAACCGGCTCCCGTAGAACCGATTGACGGTGTGGCAGTTCTCGCAGGTGTCCCGACTGGGGCGCAGATCGACCACCGGCGTCGGCAGAGGGCGGTGGTAGTCGCCTCTGGCGTAGTGCCACACCTGCCGCAGGCCGGAGAGCTTGGACTTCACCATCCACGGCGCCCCGGGACCGATGTGGCAGTCCACGCACGGCACGCTCGCGTGCGACGACGCCTGGTAGGCGGTGAACTCGGGGATCATCACCTTGTGGCACACCTCGCCGCAGAACGACTTGGTGTCCATGTATTCCACGCCCTTGTAGGCCGCGACGGTGAGCGAAACCAGAACGAGCGCGCCCGAGGAGAGGAAGAAGGTCGCCACGCGCTTGACGGAGGGGTCGCTCAGGTCCAGGGCGATCGGCTCGGGCTTGCCGGCGGCCCTCCGGAGCCTCTGGAGCCAGGCGTCGATCGGCACGAGGAGCAGCCCGACGATCAAGAACGGCGGCAGGATCAGGTACGTGATCACTCCGGAATAGGGGTTCGGCATCCCGGTGGCGATGTCCAGGATCGTGAGCGCGACCATCAGCGCGAGCGTGATGCTGACCATCGCCCCGCCGAGAAAGCGCAGCGGCCGCTGCCGAAACCAGAGATAGATCGTCCTCATGGCGTTCGGTTCCTCCGAGAGCCCCTGGCGAGAGGCCCCTCTGGGCGACAGTGTGTCCAAAGCGGAAGACACAGGGTGCGCGAACGGTCGGTTCTTGCTCAATATGGCGCAAAGATCGATGGTTCCCGTCACGACCGACGCTCGCGCGCATCTAAATAGCGGCAGGGCCACCTGCGGGTGGCCGCGAAATCCCGAACGGATGGTGCAGAGTCACATGAAGCGAACGTTGATCGGCCTCTCGTTGTCCGCCGTCGCCTGCGTCGCGATGGCCACGCCCGCGTTCCTGGGCGTGTTCCTGTCCAACTACAAGGTCAAGGGCACTTCGGACCTCGGCAAGGCGAAGTGCGCGATCTGCCACACCAAGGGCAAGCAGTTGGATGCGTACGGCGAGGACCTGAAGAAGGCCCTGGGCGGAGCCAAGAAGCTGACCCCCGAGATCCTCGCGAAGGTTGAGAGCTTGGACTCGGACAAGGACGGCGTGAAGAACGGCGACGAGATCAAGAAGGGCACGCTGCCCGGAGATCCCAAGAGCAAGTAACCGGCATCCACCCCATGGAAAGGCGCGGG
>DPBN01000260.1 GCA_003516955.1 Armatimonadota bacterium
CGCTCGGGTAGCCCGCTTCTTGTCCTCCAGAATGCTGGCCAGCTTCTCCTGGAAGGTCGCCAGCCGGCCGCTCGGCGGGACGGGCGCCCTGCCCAGCACCACGTCCATGTTGTCGTTGGCCACCGTCAGCAGGTGCCGGGCGTAGTGCGGGTTGTGCACGCCCAGCGACGCGTCGCGGACGATGAAGTAGTAGTTGTGCCTCGCTCGCTTGACCTCGATCGGCACCTGAGACTGCGGCGGAGCCGTCTTGCCGAGCGCCGAGATCAGGGTGGTGTAGTCCCACAGGTCCTGGTCGCCGAACTTGCCCTGGGCCCAAGTCTGCATCTTGGTCTTGAGCTGGTACAGGCCGTTGACGATCTCGTTCTTCAGCGTCGCCGTGCGCGAGGTCGCGTCGGCCACGGAATGGCACGGGGCGCACGCCTGGTCGACCTTCACGCTGAAGGTGTGGCTTCCGCCGCCCATGTGGCACTTGCTGCACTGGCCCTCGGCGGTTGCGTGGGCGCCGGTGCGGATCACCGGTCCGCCGTTCTCGACCGCTCCGATGCCCATCAGCATGTTGAACTGGTTGCTGTCGTGCATCGAGGGCCGGGCGGTGCCGGAGTTCAGCGCCGAATCGGCGGGGTTGGTGCCGCGGCCGTTGTGGCACTGCGCGCAAAGGTGGTTGAACTTGGTGAACGTCGCCGGGGCGGTGCCCGGAGCGATCGGTGCGGTGTCCTGACTGAACACCGGCTTGCGCAGCTGGGCCTCCTTCCCCTCCGACGTGAGGTTGCCCGTGACCTTGTGCGGGCTGTGGCAGTTCACGCAGGCCGCGGTGTACGCCGCCTTGTCGCGCCCGTCCGCCGCAACAGCCTTGATCTGGTCGTCCGTCGTGGCGGCGTTGTCCAGATCGGCATGGCGCGCGAACCAGCCGTCATGGCACACGCCACAGCGGCTCGAGCGGCCGTACGCCGCGACGTTGCCGATGACCATGTCCATGAGCGTCTTGGGAAGCTCCTCGTCGGCATGGGACGACTTGTGCCACTGATCGAACGACGGACCATGGCACTGGCCGCAGACCACGGAGTTCTCGCTGTTCAGCCCGCTCAGGATGTTGTCCGGGCCGGGGTTGGCGATGTGCTTGCCGCCCGGGCCGTGGCAGCTCTCGCAACCCACGCCGACCGACGCGTGCTTCGTATCCTGCCAGGTCGCCCGGTCCTGATGGCACTCGAGGCACTTGGCGGATCCAACCGGCTTGGCGTCCTTCTGCCCGTCCGGCAGCAACGCCAGGAACTGCTTGGTGATGGACGAGTCTCCGCCCCCACCGCTGACCACTGCACCGCCCTCGCCGCCGCAGCTCTGGAGGACGAGCGTCCCCGCCACCAGAGGCACCGCCGCGAGAAGCGACACGAACCATTTCGTTCTCATCATGCTCCTCCGCTCATTAGGTGTCGATCCAACAGCCATGCTTCAAAACCTCATCTTCGCAGAGACCACGAAGGCCTGCGTCTCATAGTCGTAGAACGGGTTCGTCTTGTCCCAGAAGCGCCACGGCATCCAGCCGAGCATCAGCTCGTTGCCGTCCGGCCGGCGGTGCGTGAGCGCCAGGCTCCAGTACTTGCCCTTGTAGTTCCCCCCCGGCTCGAAGACCAGGTTCGAGTTGTTCGTGCCCGTCTCGGTGTAGGTCCCGGTGAAGAACCACTGGTCGGACAGCGCCGCCGAGACCCCCAGGGTGCTGAGCACGCCGCCGGGGAAGTAGGCGTCGAAGTCCGGCTCGCCCGCCGCCCTGGCCCGGTGGTTCTCCCTCTGGTGCTCCGCGAACACGCTCAGCCGGTCGGTGAGCTCGAAGCTTCCGCCCAAGGCGACCGACGTGGAGCGCAGCGTGGCGTCCCGATCGTCGTTCACGTTCACGGCGTGCGCGAGGGTGGCGTACACCGTCCCCGTGCCGACGAACCAGTCGAGCTGCGCCCTCACCGAGGCCCGGTCATCCCACCAGAGCGCGCGCGTGTCGTCCGAGACCACCGTCGGCCAGCCGCGCAGGTGGTCGTAGGCGCCGCGGACGCTGAGCTTCAGGTTCGGCGCGAGCCGTCCCCAGACGCGGCCGGTCCAAGCGTCGCGGATCGGCACTTCGATCTCGGAGCGGTCCGTGCGGATGCGCTCCGACTCGAGATGCCGGTAGCCCACGGCTGCAGACCACCCGCCTCCGAACCGGTGGTTCAGCCTCCCGGTCGTCTCGTAGCGCTTGCGCAGGGCGGCGTTCTGCACGGTCGGCAGGTTCAGGTCCTCATATCGGAAGCCGAAGCCGAGCGTGGTGGCCTCGCCCAGGTCGAGGTCGCCTCGGACCAGCCAGGTCTCCACCTCGTTCTCGTCGCCGCCGCCCACCCGAATCTTGTGCTGGAGGTAGCCGCCCTCCAGGTTCAGCCGCGGTCCGAGCTGCTGGGAGACGATCGCGTCGTAGCGGACGACGTCGGTGTCGGGCAGAACGTTGGTGCGGTCCCAATAGGTTCGCTCGCTCACGCCCAGCTGGAGCCGCCCGTCGCCCAGCTCCGTCCCGAGGACGGCGTCCATGAACCGCGTTCGCTGCCGGAGGGGCTCCTTCGGCGCGCCGAAGTACTCGTCCTGCTTGTCCATCTGGTAGCGCAGGGCGATCCGGGCCGGGCCGATGGCCTGCGCCAGGGTGGCCTCACCCACCTCCCGCTCGCTCTCCTCGACGAGCAGCGGGAACGGGTCATAGAACTTGTTGCGCCGCAGAGAGCCGCCCAAGGCGGTGGTCCCGTGGAACAGCAACAGCTCGGCCCCGGTCCAGTAGTCGTCCTCGGGCGCTCCCCGGAAGGCACCCAGGAAGTGGGAGTTCCGGGCGTCGTTGCCCCACAGGTACGAAGCCTCCCCGATCGACCAGCCGTCGGCGGGCGTCGCGTACTGCTTGAACTTGCGGACGTTGCCGTTGAACTCCCAGTTGATCCAGGAGAAGTCGAACACCGCCCTGGGTCGCACCACCGTCGGCGGCGCGGCGGGCTCCGCCCCGCTCTTGCCCTCCTCCTGGGCGAACACGCAGGAGAACGCCAGCAGAGCCATCGCGGTCCAAAGGGTCCTACTCGATTCGATCACGTTTCCTTCCCTCCGTTTGGCGACGCGCGCCCCCTACCTGCGAAGGAACCTCGGGTCGGTGTTCGACCCGTGCACGGCGACGTGGCACCCGGAGCTCCAGCACGAGCGTCCGGGATAGTGCCGCGAGAGCTTGTCGGTGTGGCACTGGGCGCACGCGCCCCGCGAGAACGACGTCAACAGCTTCGGGTTCTGAGACCCGTGCGGCTTGTGGCACTCCACGCAACCGTCCCCGGTCCACCCCGCGACGGGATCGTGCTCGTAGACGAAGGGCCCAGCCTTGTCCGCGTGGCACGAGGCGCACTTGCCCTTGACGGCGTCGACGTCCTTCCGCGCGTTCTTCGCGGGGTGAACGTCGTGGCAGTCGCTGCAGACCATGCGGCCCTCGGGCACCGGGTGGTGCGAGTTCTGCTTGAACTGCGTCACCGTCTTCTTGTGGCACGCGCCGCAGACCTGGGTCTCGGAACCCTTCAGGAGCTTCTTCGGCGTGGGCTGGGCGTGGAACGCGACCAGCGCGTCCGCAGGCGGCTTGCCTTCGTCGGCCTCCTTGGGGTGGATCTGGTGGCAGGACGTGCACGCGACCGACGCCTGGGCGTGGTCGGTGCGGTTCCAATGGCTGAGCTTCATCGTGTCGCCGTGGCAGCGCAGGCAAGCCGCGGCCACCTGCTTCGCGTCCATCTTGGTGTAGGACACGACCTGCGGGTTGTTCTCGTCCACGTGGAACTGGCCGGGGCCGTGGCAACCCTCGCAGCCTCGCTTGCCGACCGGCAACTTCGGGTTGTTGGAGTGAGGGGCGTGCGCGGAAAGCTTGAACTTCGCCACGACGTCCTCGTGGCAGCTCGAGCAGGCGTCATCGCCCAAGTAGCTCTCTTCCGTGGCCTTCGCGAACAGGCTCAGGGGGAACTGGGGCTCCTTCTGAGCCGCCTTCTCGCCCCCCAGCGCCCCCACGAAGAGCGACGCCAATCCGACTCCCAAAAACAGCGTCCCTAGACGCATGCGCTCCTCCCGATTCCCTTCGCTCCGTCCTCGTCCGGGGCGGGCGTCTCTGGTCTCAACGATTCCCTTCTCCGAGGGCACCCGGCTTTCCTGCTTGGTTCGCGGGAGCCGATGCCCTCACGCATCCATCGTGCCCCAACTCGCCGGGACCTTTAGGCTATTCAACTGGCTTTTGCGCGAAAGTGAGCAAGAATGCCCATCTCCGCCGAGCCGAGGCGGGTTACCCTGCGCCGACCCGGATCGTCTACGGGATTGGGACGGGCCAAAAGGCCCCCAACGGAGGAACGTACCGATGAGGAAGACGATGACGACGCTTGCTGCCGCCGCGCTCGGCGTGCTGGCGCTCGCCGGCCCGGCTTGGGTCGGCCTGTTCGAGAAGCAGTACGATGTGAAGCCCGGATCCAACCTGAAGAAGGCGAAGTGCGCGGTGTGCCACACGAAGGGCAAGGAGCTCAACGCCTACGGCAAGGATCTCCAGAAGGCTCTCAAGGGCGCGAAGAAGCCCACGCCCGAGACGTTCAGGGCGGTGGAGCAGCTGGATTCCGACAAGGACGGCGTGAAGAACGTCGACGCCATCAAGGCCGACAAGCTTCCGGCGACGAAGTAACCCTGGCGGTCCATCGACACGAGCG
>DPBN01000375.1 GCA_003516955.1 Armatimonadota bacterium
GCGGGCCATCGGGCCGAGAATCGCCCTCGTGACCGGTAGGCCTGACAGCACGTGCGGGCGCATGGCGGACCTGGTCCTGAACACGCACGTGCGGGAGGAGGCCTGCCCGCACAACCTCGCGCCCACGACGAGCGCCACCGCGATGCTCGCCCTGAGCGACGCCCTGGCGCTCGCGGTGATGCGGCGGCGCAACTTCACCCGCGAGGACTACGCGAGGTTCCACCCGAGCGGGGCTCTGGGAAAACGGCTCCTGCTGCGGGTGGCCGACGTCATGCGCACGGGGCCGGACCTGGCGCTGGCCGCTCCCGAGGAGCCGATCCTCGAGGTGATGCGCAAGATCACCAACGCCGGGGCCGGCGGCGCCTGCGTGGTGGATGCCCAGGGCGGCCTGCTGGGCTTCATCTCGGACGGCGACCTCCGCCGGGCGTTCCTCCGGATGGAGCGTCCGCTGGAGGCCTCGGCCGCGGAGCTGATGACCCGCAACCCGACCACCGTGGACGCGGAGATGCTGGCCGCCGACGCGCTGGAGATGTTCCAGAGCCATCCGCGCAAGATCGGCGACATGCCGGTGCTGGACGGCGGCAGGGTCGTCGGCCTGCTGTTGCTTAAGGACCTTCTTCGGAGCGGAATCGTCTAGATCCGCGCGGCTTGGAGCGTCGGCCAGGCGGCGTCCACGGCGGCCTTGGCGACCGCCTCGAGCAGGTCGTCGCGCACGCTGGCGGTGCCGGTGATCGCCGTCTCCTCCTCGCCGATCGTCGCCGAACCGACCACCGTGGCCAGGCGAAGACCCTGAGCCGTCTCGCTGTGGAGGACCGAGTCCAGGCGGAAGCGGATTCGTCCCTCGGCCATCCGCTCCATGGCTTGGAGCGTGGCGCGGGCAACGGAGTCGGCGACCGGCGCGTCCCCCCGGTTGTCGACGCCGGAGATCACTCGGTCGCCGGCGGCCAGGATGACCGTGGTGAGCGAGCCGCCCTGCGAGCGACCGTCGTGGATGCTGGCGATCCCAGGCTTGTCCGAGGCCCGGTCCTCGCGCGGACGCTGTGGAACGGTCTCGGGCTGGAGCGTTGCGGCCTCCGAGTCCGGCTCGAGCCGTTCGACGGCCGCGTAGCCGGGCGTTTGCTGCGCCTTCCGACGCATGCAGTCCTTGCTCGCCAGGTTGATGAGGTTGTCGACGGTCGCCGCGTAGTGGATGTTCTCGCGCTCCACCGTCCGCCTGCCGCCGGCGATCCCGACCGTCACGCCCACGGGCTCGATGCCCTCGCCTATCTCGAGGATGGCGCCCCGGGCGGTCATGCGGTCGATGAGCTGGGTGACCTCCCGACGCGTGCGGAGCGTGCCGACGGCGAACTCGTCCCCTCCGTAGCGCACCAGCAGGTCCCTCTCGGGGTCGGTCTTGCCCGAGAGGCACTCGGCGACACGGACGAGCACCCGGTCCCCCACGACGTGGCCGTAGCGGCGGTTGTACAGGCCGAATCCGTCCAGGTCCAGGAACAGGATCGTGATCTCATGGCCTTGCTTCAGGTGCTCGACGCCCCACTCGCGGAGCCGGTCGCTCCAAGGCAGACCGGTCAGGGGGTCGCGGGAGCGCCGGAGTTCCCTGAGCAGCATGTTCGAGGTGACGACGCCTAGGAACCGCTCTCCGTCCACGACCGGGGCCACGGTGCAGTCCCGCTGAACGAACAGCTCGGCGGCCTCCTCGACGCGCATCGCCGCGTCCAGGACAACGTCCGGCTGTTCCACCGCGTCCTGCACGGTTTCGGATTCGGGGCGTCCCTCCAGGCTCTCCGCCCGCAGGATTCCCGCGAAGCGGTCGCCGTCGACGACGCCGATCACCGGCATCCGATGCCCGGCCATCACGATCCTTGCCGTACTGACGAGGTGCCTCGGATTCACCCACACGGGGGTCAGGCGTACCTCATCGATGCGCATGATTCCATGTGAGTTTCTCTCAGAAACCATGGCGTTCGTGCCGTCATGGCAAGAATCCGGCACTTCGAACAGGCTCAAACCCGCAGATTTTCGGGGTCGCTGCCCAGGACCTTGGGCAGCTCGGGACAGAGACTCGCCGTCGCGGTCTCGATGGTGCGCCTCACCGCCTCGCGGGTTTGCGCGCAGGCGCGCAGACGGCCTTCGACCTTCGCGGCGGCGGCGTACGCCCTGCCTGGCTCGACGCCGAGGGCCGCGGCCGCCTGCTCCTCCGGCACGCGCGCCGCGCGGATCATGGCGTAGCTGGCCACCTCCCACGCCTGCAGATCAGCGGGCAGCGAGGCGGATAGCGTCTCGACCGCCTGCAGGATGTGGTCGCGGGCGTCCCACAGCCCGTCGCCGGAGAGGACGGGCGCGAGCGCGCCGCAGGCCTCCAGCACGGCCCACGGCCCATCCCAGTTGCGCTGGACGGACAGCATGCGCGTCAGCACGCCGCGCATCGTCCCGGGGCACCCTCGGACGCTCTCCGCGAGCAGCCGCAGCACGGGGTCGCCCACGCGCAGGTCGAGGCTGGCGGACATCTGACGCAACATCGTGAGGCGCTCGGCGGCCGACATCCTGCCGAGCGCCTCGATGCGCCACGAACGGTGCTGGGGCAGGAACCGGCGGATCGCCCGCTCCAAGTCGTCGCCGCCGAACGCGACGAGCGTGGGGCGTCCCGCCCGCACGCGCCGCTCGAGAAGAAGGTGCACCCTCTGCCGATGGCGGCTGCGGCCCAGGCAGACCTCGGCGTTGTCCAAGAGCACCGGCTCGGAAGTGTTCTCCAGCCCGTTGCCGGGTTCCGCCACCGCCGCGTCCGCGATCGGAGGAACGCCGGCCCCGTGCAGGCGGCGCAGCCGGTGTTGCACCACGCTCAGCAGATGGGTCTTGCCGTATCCGCTGGGACCGTGGATCGCGACGAGCGTCTCCAAGCCGGAGGAGAACAGAAGCGCCGCGTCCACGGCGTCGCTGTTCGACGGAACGACCACCACCGAGCGGAAGCTCCAGTCGCGGGCGCCGTCCAGCTCGGTTCCCTCTTCGAACGCGGTCCTTCCGAGCCGAACAGGGTCCCCCAACGCTCCAACGTTCGCGATCGTCATCACCCTGGCCCTACCCCAACGATTCCAAGCAAGAGAGGGTGCCGCCCTTGCCACCCGGAGATAGTGTCAAACATCGGTCCACGGCTAGTCAAGCGCGAAAACGGCCGAATACGAGCGCCTTGCTCGGCCTTGCGCGGCCAATCCCTGCCGTTCTGAATCGTTCGATATCCTTTGACATTTTCGGTTCACGGCTTTTCCACAGGAAATCCCGCCTGCCCCGGCTCCGGCCGGTCCTGGGCCGAAGGCGGAACCTGCACTACGACGGTGACGGTCCGGTTCCCCCAGTCGGTCCGGATGCGCACGGTCACGGTGCGCCCCACCTGCGGCGCGTCGCCGCTCCAGCGGAGCACGACCCGGTGCTCGGTGGCCTGGCCCTCGGACTCGGCCCGGGCGGTCAGCTCGGGCGACGCCGAGTCGAAGCCGACGATTCGGAACGGCCGCCCCGGCGAGACGATCCGCACCTCGGCCGGCCTCAGGGAGCGGCCGTCCCGCTGCAGGACCACCGAACCCGGCAGCGCCGCGAGCCCCCTCTGTACGGCGAACGGCAGACGCACCGTGGCGAACCTGGCGTCGTCGGTCGTCAGGCGCACGCTCGCCGCAATCCGCCCGTCCTCGGAGATCGGGGCGAAGCGGACCTCGATCGGCGTGCGTAGCCGGTCCCCCTCGCGCTGGGTGCGCCCAACCGTTGCGGTTCCCCCGATGCCTTCGAGCTCCGCCGAGAGCACCTCCATGGGCGCGGAGGCGGGCGTCTCGAGCAGCATCTGGAACGCCCGGTCCGGCGACTCGGCGTCCACGGGCATCGGCGGGCCCCGGAACTCATACCGGGGCTGGACGAACGTCTCCACGGGAATCTCCTCCCGAGGAAGCTCCACCGAGTTGGTGAGCACCCAAAGCGACTTCCGCACGGGCCCCTGGTACTCCGCGGTGTCGAGGATCGCGTCGAGGCGCAAGGTCTGGCCGGGCGCGAGGGACCCGCTCGGCACCGAGGCCATGCAGCCGCACGTGCTCGTGGTGCGAAAGAGCAGCGGCGCATTGCCGGCGTTGGAGAGGATCAGGGGAACGACGGCCTCCTCGCCCTGCACCACGCGCTCCGGTGCCTTGCCCGCGACGCGCAGGACGGCCCTCGGCCGGGCCGCTACCACGCGCCGATCGCCGGCCGCCAGGGATTCCAGCTCCCGCGCGTGCGCCACAAGCTCGCGGGCCAGCGCCGCCTCGCGCCTCGTGACCGGCTGAACGGGTCCGCCGGCCTTGGGCGAGGGCCACATCGCCTGGTCGGGAAACAGGGAATCCTCCAAGCCGAACCAGGCCCCCAGGGCGTACGCGACGCCGTTCCGAACGTCGTTGGGATACGCGACGGACAGCTCGGCGGTCAGACGCGGTTCCGAGGGATCGTCGGACCAGCGAAGGGCGAAACGGGAGGACGCTGCCAAACGCAGGCGGAACAGAACGCGCGGGTGGTCCGACGCCGCCGCGCGGAAGCCCGGCAGGACGTCGCGCCAAGCCTGGAAAGCACGCTCGCGGGCTACGCCGAACGCGGCGGCCTTCTGGCCGGCGTCGCCCCCCAGCTCCCAGCGGTACTCCAGCGCGAGCGAGGGCAGCCGGGCGCAGACCAAGTTCGCCGCCTCCTCGAAGCGGCCGGCCTCCAGCGCTTCCTGCGCCGCGAGGCTGGCGGAAAGGAACTCGGCCCGGGCTCCCAGCGGAGGGACCGGGCCGAGTCCAGCCAGCGCCAGCACGAACGCCAGCATGGCAGCCTAGCTCGACGGCGAGTTGATGGACTTCGCGAGGATGATCGCTTCGGCCACCTCGCGCATCGTCTTGCGCGTGTTCATCGATTGCACCTGGATGCGGCGGTACGCCTCGGCCTCGGACATCTTGTAGTCGTCCATCAGGATGCCCTTGGCGCGGTCGATGAGCTTGCGCGCCTCCAGCCTCTCCTGAAGGTCCGAAACCTCCTTGTTCAGCTGCAGGTGCTGCTCGTAGCGGCTTCGGGCCACCTCGATGGCGGGCGGCAGGTCGCTGGGCTTGAACGGCTTGACGAGGTAGGCGAACACGCCGGCGTCCTTGGCTCGCTGCACCAGCTCCTGGTCGCTGTAGGCGGTGAGGAGGATGGAGGGGGCGATGTCCTCGCCAAGAATGATCCCGACCGCCTCGATGCCGTCCATCACGGGCATCTTGACGTCGAGGATGCAGATGTCCGGCTTGACGGCTCGGGCGACTTCGACGGCCTGCTGTCCGTCGCCGGCCTCCCCGACCACTTCGTAGCCGAGGTTTTCCAGCATCTGCTTCAGATCCAAACGGATGATCGGATCGTCGTCCGCGATCAGCACACGCATATTGGCCATGGATGAATCTCCTGGAGGGGAAAGGCCGTTCTATCCCGACTCGGCCCTAAGGATACCTTGCCAGGGACCGGGCGGCCCGGACAACGGCTATGCTAGAGGTATGTCCGAAAGCGGCGAGTGGAGCTGGGACCACGGCCTGTACGAGGCCGAGGCGCTGACCCGAGAGGAGCTGGGAAGGCTGGCGAGGTGGGCGGCGGCGGACCCGGTCCGTCGCGTCGCGGCGTGCCCCTGCGCGCTGCTGGCCGAGCTGGCGCAGGC
>DPBN01000249.1 GCA_003516955.1 Armatimonadota bacterium
CGTCCGGTCCGCGGCCTCGAACAGCCCCTCGGCGAAGCCAGGCTCCGTGCCGTCCGCGGGGTGGATGCGGATCGAGGGATGCCTCTCGGCGATCTCGCGCAGCCGATCCTCGCGCCTCGCCGAGGCCAGCACGGCGGCCCCAGCCTCCGCAAGGGCCTCCGCGACGGCCCTCCCGATGCCGCTGCTCGCTCCGGTGACGATCGCCTTGCGCTCCGACAGTGCCATAATGGGTCTTCCTTTGCGGGGATGGCCGCACGAGGGCCGGACGGCGGGAACGTCCGGGCCGTTCGAACGTTCCTACGAGTGAGGAGCGTCGAACCCGTGGTTTACCCGATGGATGACCGACACTCGGACCGTTTGGAAAGGATGAGAAGGGAGCTGGAGACCCTCCGGACGCTCCTGTCCGCCGCCGTGCCCGGCTCCGGGATTCCGACGGTCGAGGAGATCCACGAGCTGGAGGGGCTGCGGTCCGCCGTCCGGGTTCTCGAAAGGTCCCTACAACGGTTCGAGGCCGAGCGGAACGCGTCCAAGACGGCCTCGATCACGGTGGACGCCGACGGCCGCGTGGTCTCGTGGAACCGCAGGTTCCTCGAGATGTTCCTCCCCGATTGCCCGATCCCCCTGCCGGACGGCCGATCGCTCCTGGAGCGCCTCGACGCGCTCTGCGCCGAGCCGGGCGCGGTTTCACGCTGGGCGGACCGTCCCGGCACCGAGCTCCCCAGGGCGCTGTTCCTGCTGCGCGACGGCAAGCGGATCGTCGCCGAGGCCACCCGCGTGGACTCCGAGCCGCCGGCGACGGTCTACGAGTTCTTCGACGTCACGGGCATCGAGGACCCGGCGCACAACCTAGCGACCTTGGCCGAAGCCGCGCGGGGAGCACCGTTTCGGCTCGAGCGGACGCAGGGCCGCTGGCGGCTGGCCTCGCTGGGTCCGGCGATCCGCGCCATCGCAGGGCTGGACCCGCGCCAGCTTGTCGGCCAGCCCTCGCGCCGATGGACCGCCAGGGTCCACACCGAGGACCTCGCCGTGCTGCGGCGCGCCTTCCGCGAAGCCCTGCGCACGGGCCGGCGGGCCGACCTGGAGTTCCGCCTGTGGCACGAGGACGGATCCCTGAGGCGGCTGGCGATCCGCGCCGTCCCGATCCGGGACCGGGAGGGCCGCGTCGCCGCGCTCGACGGGCTGGTGCTGGATGTGACCGAGCGGAAGGAGGACGAGGAGAACCTCCGCCGGGCCAGCACGCAGCTCCGGGTGCAGTCCGAGGCCCTGGATCAGCGCACGCGGCAGCTCCAGTCGCTCAACGATCTGGCGCGGGGCCTTCAGAGCGCCAAGAGCCAGGCGGAAGCGATCCGCAGCCTCGTCAGGAACGCGCCGAAGCTGATGCCCGACTCCATCGGCGCCGTATACCTGAACGACCCTTCGGGCACGACCCACGCGGCGGCGTTCTGGCCTTCCTCCTCCAAGGAGCGGTCGCCCAAGTCGCTCGCGGTCCGCGAGTGCTGGGCGGCCTGCCTCGGTCGGCCTGCCGAGCCCGACCAGCCGTCTCCGGAGATGTGCCGCGGCTGCCCCAACGACGTCGCCAAGGGCCGGCTGTGCTTCCCGTTGAGCGACGGGAGCCCGGGGATCGGGTTCATCCATGTCCGCCCAGCGGGCCCCGGCTTCACGCCGCATCAGTGGGCCCTCATCCGCGCGGCCTGCGAGCAGTTCGCCCTGGCGCTGAACAACATCCGCCTGCGGGACGCCCTCCGAGAGGAGGCCGTTCGGGATCCGCTGACCGGCCTCTTCAACCGCCGACATCTGGACGGCACCGTACGGGCGGAGTTCGAGCACGCCGTGCGGCACGGGGAGCCGACCTCCGTGCTGATGCTGGACCTCGACCACTTCAAGCAGTACAACGATCGGTACGGCCACGAGGCGGGAGACCGCCTGCTGCAGGCCCTCGGACGGTTCCTCAGCCAGGCGGTTCGGGCAGACGACGTTCCGTGCCGCTACGGGGGCGAGGAGTTCACGGTGGTGCTGCGCGACGCCCCGCTCGAGGTCGCTCTCGAACGGGCCGAGGCGATCCGCAAGGGCATCGAGAGGCTGCACCTCACGATGGGCCGGCAGGTCCAGGCGCCGGTGACGGCGTCCATCGGCGTGGCGAGCTTCCCGCAGCACGGCAAGCACTTCTCCGGCGTGCTGCGCTCGGCCGACATGGCGCTCCTGAGGGCCAAGCGGGAAGGCCGCAACCGGGTGGCGGCGGCCAACCGAACCTAAGCGGGCTACACCTGCACCATCTCGAAGGCCTCGATGACGTCGCCGACTTCGAAGCCGGTCCAGCCCTCGAACTGGATGCCGCACTCGAAGCCCGCCGCCATCTCGCGCACGTCGTCCTTCAGGTGCTTCAGCGAGGCGATCTTGCCCTCGTACACCACTTCCTTGTTCCGGCGCACGCGGACCTGGCAACCCCGGACCACCTTGCCCTCGGTGACGTAGCAGCCGGCCACCTTGCCATAGCGGCTGAGATCGAAGACCATGCGGATCTCGACCGTGCCGAGGTGCTGCTCCTCGAACTTCGGCTCGAGCATCCCCTTGATGGCCTTCTCGATGTCCTCGGCCAGTTCGTAGATGATCTTGTAGGTGCGGATCTCCACGCCCCGCTGCTTGGCTTGGGATCGGGCGCCGCTCTCCACGCCGACGTTGAAGCCCAGGCAGATCGCGTCGGCGGTGTAGGCCAGGTCCACGTCGCTGCGGGTGACGTTGCCCACGCCGCGGTGGATGATGCGCACCTGCGCCTCCTCGTTCTTGATCTTCTGGAGCACGCCGCATACGGCCTCCACCGAGCCCTGCACGTCGGCGCGAACCACCAGGTTGAGCTCCTTGATCTCGCCCTGGGATAGCTTCTCGCGCAGGCCCTTCAGCGTCAGGCCGCGCCCCTGGTGGGTGGGGCTCTTGCGGGACTCGATCCGCCGCTCGGCCTCGGTGCGGGCTTCCGCCTCCTTCTCGAACACCTCGACCTTCTGGCCCGCCTCCGGCACCTGGTTCAGGCCCGTGACCTCCGCGGGCACGGACGGACCGGCCTCGTCGATCTGCTTGCCACGGTAGTCCAGCATCGAGCGGATCCGGCCGTAGGCGGTGTCGATCAGCAGCGACTGCCCCTTCTTGAGCGTGCCGTTCTTCACCAGGATGGTGGCCACGGGGCCGCGACCCTTGTCCAGCCTGGCCTCGACGACGTAGGCCTCGACGGGGCCCTTGGGGTCGGCCGTCAGCTGGAGCATCTCGGCCTGCAGCAGGATCATCTCCAGCAGGTTCGGGATGCCCTCGCCGGTGAGCGCGGACACCTTGCACACGATGGTGTCGCCGCCGAACGCCTCGGGAACCAGGCCGTGCTGGGTCAGCTCGCTCATTACGCGGTCCGGGTTGGCGCCGGGCACGTCGATCTTGTTGACGGCGACGATGATCGGCACCTTGGCCGACTTGGCGTGGTTGATGGCCTCGATGGTCTGGGGCATCACGCCGTCGTCGGCGGCCACCACGAGCACGGCGATGTCGGTGACCATGGCCCCGCGGGCGCGCATGGCGGTGAAGGCCTCGTGGCCCGGGGTGTCCAGGAACGTGATCACGCCCTCCGGCAGCTCGACCTGGTACGCGCCGATGTGCTGGGTGATGCCGCCGTGCTCCGTATCAACCACGTTGGACTTGCGGATCTTGTCCAGCAGGGACGTCTTGCCGTGGTCGACGTGGCCCATGATCGTGACGACCGGCGGACGCTTGCGGGCCGCCGGCTGCTTGGGGGCCGGCTTCGGCTTGGGGGCGACCGGCTTGGCGGCGGCCGCGTCGGCGAACTGCAGCTTGGCCCCGAACTGTTCGAACAGCTTCTGCGCGACCTCAGGCTTGAGCTGCGTGGTCAGCGTGGCCATCGTCTTGAGCTTCTGCACGAGGGTTCTCTGCACGTCGGCCGCGCCGACGCCGAGCAGGGCCGCGGCCTCTCTCGGCGTGACCGCTCCCTTGGCCGTGATGGGGCTGTCGGGCGAGACCTCCGCCAGAGCCTCGCGGATCAGCTCCAGGGCGTCGTCGTCCGCCTCGAAGGAGGCGTGGTCGTGCGCGATGCCCAAATCGTCCAGCACGGTCGCGACGTGCCCCGGCCTGAGCCCGAACTCCTTCGCCAAATCAGCGATCTGAATGCTCATGTTGCTTGTTTCTACCCTCTATCTCGCGTCGCAGCTTCTCGAACGCCTCGGCGACCGCCGGATCGTCCGCCGGCACTCTCCAGGCTCTCGCCAGCCTTCCCTTCTTGCGCGCGGCCTCCAGGCAGCGGGCGCTCGGACACAGGTAGGCGCTGCGGCCGTGGCTCGCCCCGCGAGTCCAAACGACGGCGCGTCCTCCGGGGTCCCGGAAGACGCGCAGGAACTCGGATGCGGGGCCTTTCCGCCTACATCCTATGCACGTCCTCTCCGGGACCCGTCCCATACTCCGAGCGCCGCCATCCTCAGGCTCCCTGAGGCTTGCGCGGCTCGTCCTTCTTGCTTTCGTTGCGAAGGTCGATGTCCCATCCCGTGAGCTTGGCCGCCAGCCGGACGTTCTGCCCGCCCTTGCCGATCGCGACGGTCATGTTGGAGTCGGGCACCACGACGATCGCCTTGCGGTGCGTCCGCCGCTGGCCTTCGGCTTCGCCCGCCGACCCATCGGCTTCGACCTCCTCGAACTTCACGCTGAGCACCTTCGCGGGGTTCAGCGCGTTGCGGATGTACGTCTCCGGGTCTTCGCTGTACGGGATCACATCGATCTTCTCGTCGCTCAGTTCCGTCGAAACGGCCTGGATGCGCAGGCCCTTCTGGCCCACGCAGGCCCCAACCGCGTCGATCCTCTCGTCGTGGCTCACCACGGCCACCTTGCTGCGCTGGCCGGGCTCGCGGGCGATCGCCTTGATCTCCACGATCCCCTGTTGGATCTCCGGCACCTCCAGCTCGAGGAGCCTCCGCAGCAGGCTCGGGTGCGTGCGACTGACCAGCACACGGAGCCGCTTGGACGAATCGTCCACCTTCAGCACCAGAACCTTCAACCGATCGTTCAGGTAGTACCGCTCCGTGGGCACCTGCTCCCGCTTCGGAAGCTCGGCCTCGATGCGCCCGATCGCGATGTACACGGTCTGACCGTCCCGCCGGGACACCGTGCCGCTCATGACGCGGTCGATGTTCTGAAGGATCTCCTCCTCGATGCGGCGCTTCTCCGCGTCGCGGAGCTTCTGGTTGAGCACCTGCTTGAACGTCTGCGCCGCGATTCGGCCGAACTTGTTCGGATCCACCTCGCACCGAACGAAGTCCCCGATCCCGACGCCCGGCTCCCGGCGCCGCGCCTCCTCGAGGCTGATCTGGAACGACGGCTCGGTCACGGTGCTGACGACCTCCTTCTCCACGATGGCCGTCCAGCCCTTCTTGGGGTCCAGACGCACGACCACGTCGCCCGAGGCGCCCACGTGCTTCTTGTACGCGACCGCCAAGGCTTCCTCCAGCTCCTTCTGCAACTCGGAGAGGGGCAGGTCTCTCTCCTGCGCGATCTGATTCAGTTGCTGCAAGATGTCCATGCTCACTCGCCTGCCTCCATCTATAAAAACAGGGGCGACGAGGCGCCCCTTTCCAACGTCCGCCCTTTTGCAGAATAGTATAGCACACGGCCGGGAGCCTCCCCCTGGGCCGATGCCATACTGCTTCCGTGGCATGGGTTCGCGTGCGCGGGCTGGAGTTCTTCGGAAGACACGGCGTGGCCGACTGCGAGCGCGCCACGGGCCATCGGTTCCGCGCGGACCTGGAGGC
>DPBN01000396.1 GCA_003516955.1 Armatimonadota bacterium
TGCTCAACTACACCAACCCGATGCACAAGCTCTGCGAGGCGGCCACGCGGCTCACCGGCGCGAGGGTGGTGGGCCTGTGCCACGGCATCGCCATGGGCATCGGGCAGCTCTCGGCGATGCTGGGGGTGCCATCCGAAGACCTCGAGGTCGAAGCCGCAGGCATTAACCACTGCACCTGGTTCACGCAGATCCGCAGGAAGACGACGGGGGAGGACCTGTACCCGGCTCTGAGAGAGGCCGACCGGCAGGGGGACCCGCTCTACGACTGGCACGAGGTCGGCCTTTCGCGAATTCTGCTGCGCCGGTTCGGCCTGTATCCGTCGCCGGGGGCCAACCACATCGGCGAGTACATCGGGTGGGCCGACGAGTTCTTCGCCAGCAACCTCCATTGGTACTACGACCCGTGCGACGGGCACCCGTGGGAGACCGGGCGCGCGCCGGAGTTCGTCTACACCGTCGGGGCAGTGTCGACGCACCGGCCGTTGAAGCGCGAACCAGCGGCCGAGGAAAGGACCATCCCGCGGGGCGAGATCCATCCCTCCGGAGAGAACGCCCAGCCGATCCTGGAGGCGCTGGCGACGGGGCAGGCCCGCGAGATCGACGCCGTGAACGTTCCCAACCGGGGCTACGTGCCGAACCTGCCGGAGGGAACCGTCGTCGAGGTGCCGGCCGTGGCGGACGGCGAGGGGGTGCATCCGAAGGTCACGCGGGAGCTGCCGGAGCCGGTGGCGGCGATCCTCCGCACCCAGGCCTCCATCCAGCGGCTGTTGGTGGAGGCGTACGCGGAGCGCTCCAAGGCGAAGCTCCTGCAGGCTGTGCTGCTGGAGCCGACCGTGGACTCGTACCGCCGCGCTGTCGCCATGGTCGACGAGATGCTGCGGCTCCAGAAGGAGATCCTTCCGCCGCTGGAGTGAGCCATGAGGGTCGCAGGGGTGGACATCGGTGGGACCAAGACGGCGCTCGGCCTGTTCGAAGGGCCGCGGCCGCTGGAGCTAGCCATGGTGGAAACCGGACCCTACGAGGCCACCCTCGATCGCATCGCGGAGTGGGTCTCGAACCGGAGCCCCGAGGCCGTCGGCGTCGGCTGCCGGGGTCCGCTGGACGAAGAGACCGGGTATTTGGAGTGCGTCACCCCGGAGGACTGGCATCGCCGGCCCCTCGGGGAGGATCTAGCGCGTCGGCTCAGGCTGCCGATGACGATCGTGAACGACGCTGACGCCGCGCTGATGGGCGAGGTGGGCGAGGAGGAACGGGCCCCCGTGCTGCTGCTCACCCTGGGCACGGGCGTCGGCGGGGCGCTGTGGACCGGGAGCCACCGCTACCGAGGGGCGTTCGGAGAACACCCCGAGATCGGCCATGTGCCGGTGTTCGAGGACGGACCGCCCTGCGCGTGCGGTCTTCGCGGCTGTCTGGAGCACGTTCTCTGCCGCGGCGGACTCGCCTACCAGGCTGAGCAGGCCGGGTTCGGTTCGGACGTCGCGCGGTTCCTCGGCTCCGATCACCCTGGGGCTGAGCGAATCAGGACGGGGGTGCGGCGCGCCCTGGCGCTCTTCGCCTACGCGTTTCGACCGCGCCGCATCGTGTTCGGCGGGGGCGTCACCGACGACTTCGGGCACCTCCTGATCCCGTTCGGGCAGATGGGGAGGGAGGAGCTCCCGTTCCTGGCGCATCCGATGGAGATCGAGCGGGCGCGGCTGGGCAACTGGGCGGGGGTCCACGGCGCAGCACGGATCGCGAGGGAGACGTTCTGGGAGGGGTGAACGTGAGGGTGTTCCGCCTGGGCGACCGCTCGGTGCTG
The DNA here is from genome assembly GCA_003516955.1 of Armatimonadota bacterium. Lineage (GTDB taxonomy): Bacteria > Armatimonadota > Fimbriimonadia > Fimbriimonadales > Fimbriimonadaceae > UBA8783. The sequence goes on from DPBN01000396.1 coordinate 1,799, forward strand.
GTGCGAGGGCTCGGAGACTGGGACCCCGCGGCGCTCGCCGAGGCCGTCGCCGAGACCGGTTGGCCCGACCTGGACGAGGCCGTCGCGGCCTACGAGAGCGTGGCCCTGTACTTCCGAACGTCGGGGCCGGATTTGGGCGAAGTGCTGGAGCGCCTCGCGGGTCTGGAACCGCGGGCGGCCGTGCCGGGGCGCCTCTGGGAGATTCCGGTCTGCTACAAGCTCGGCCCGGATCTGGAGGAGGCCGCCGCCCGACTCGGGCTCCCGTCCGGCGTGGTGGTCCGGCTGCACTCCGACCGGGAGTACCGCTGCCACGCCGTCGGGTTCAGCCCCGGGTTCCCTTACCTCGGCTACCTGCCGGAGCAGCTGAGCGGCCTGCCGAGGCTCGGGAGTCCGCGACCGAGGGTTCCCGCCGGGTCGGTCGGCATCACGGGACGCCAGACCTGCGTCTATCCGTCGGAGACGCCCGGCGGCTGGTGGCTGATCGGGCGAACCCCGCTGACCGTGGCGAGCCTGAGCCAGGAACGGTTTCCGATTCGCGCCGGAGACCGGGTGCGCTTCCGCGCGATCGGGCCGGAGGAGTACGACCGCATGGTCGGGAGACCGCTGTGGGAAGAGTCGACCTGAACGTGGACATCGGCGAGGGGATGCCCTACGACGCTCCGCTGCTGCGGTTCGCGACGTCGGCGAACGTGGGGTGCGGGGCGCACGCCGGTTCGCCCGAGCTGACCCGCGAGGTGGTTCTGCTGTGCCGCGACCTCGGCGTTGCGGTGGGCGCGCATCCGGGCTATCCGGACCGGGAGGCGTTCGGCCGGGCGCCTTGGGAGGACCCTTGGAAGGCGTTCGACAGCCTGTTGGCCCAGACCGAGCTTCTCGCCGGTCTCGGCGCGGCCTACGTGAAGCCGCACGGCGCGTTCTACAACCAGTCGGCCGCGGGCGGGGCGGCCGGGGATGTGCTGGAGGAGCTTCTTCGGCGTCTTGGCCTTCCGCTGCTCGGCCTGCCCGGCGGTGCGCACGAGGGCGTGGCCCGTCGGGCCGGCGTCCGGTTCGCCAGAGAGGGGTTCGCCGACCGTCTGCTGCTGCCGAACGGGATGCTGGTCCCACGGTCGGAGCCCGGGGCCGTGGTGACGGGGGTGGACGCCGTCTGCCGGAACGCGCTCGCGCTGGCCCCGCTTGTGGACTCGATCTGCCTGCACGGCGACACGCCCGGCAGCGTCGAGCTGGCGGGTGCGGTGCGGCGAGCCCTGGAGGAGGCAGGCTTCGAGGTGGCGCCGTGGCTTTGACGGTTCTGCGGGTGCAGGCCGGGGCCTCGTTGCAGGACGGTGGCAGGCCCGGGTATCGGCGGTTCGGCGTGCCGCCTGGGGGAGCGTTCGACCTCGCCGCCTTGGAGTGGGGCAACGCTCTGCTCGGCAACCCGCCGGGGGCGGCCGCGCTCGAGCTGTTGCTCTTCGGCGGTCGCTTTCGGGCGGAGGAGGCGTTGCGGGTCGCCGTCGTCGGAGCGCCGTGCGCCGTCACCGTGGACGGTCGCCAGGCGCCGTGGGGCGGCCCGTTCGACCTTGGGCCGGGCAGCCACATGGAACTCGGCATGGCCGTCGACGGCCTCCGAACGCTCCTGTGCGTGGCGGGTGGGTTCGAGGCCGATCGGACGCTCGGTTCGGTCTCCGGGAGGGCGGTCTGCACGGGGGACACCCTGCGGATCG